>NZ_JAKEVK010000124.1:0-13656 GCF_022398435.1 Pseudoalteromonas sp. Isolate6
CTTCACAATATATCACTCGATAATTCCAAAAACCTGACATATCCACTCCTAACATAAAAATTTCATTAAAAAGCCCGCTTAACGCGGGCTTTAGTTACTCTATTATAATCACTGTAGCGTGAATTAGAAGAATTTCACTTTGAATTCAGCACCAATGAAGCGCGCTTCATTTAGCATACCGGTGTTGTTATTGAAGTCTACACCACCGATAACCACTTGCTCGTCAAATAGGTTACGAACAAAGGCTGACACTTCATATTCGTTATCGCCTTCAGACCACATATAACCAGCACGAAGGCCTGTTTCAAACAACGCTTCACCTTCAAACTCTACTGATTTGTATAAGAAGAAGTCTACTTCACTACGATAAGACATATCACCATAGACGAAGAACTCGCCATCTTCTAACTCTTTCGTATAGCGAAGTGTCGCGTTTGCAATCCACTCAGGTGCGTGAGGTAAGCTATTACCATCCAAAATTGCTCGCGCCTCAGGGCCATTAGTACCCTCAACCATATAAGTTGGATCAGTTACTGTACACTGCGCACAAACCGCTACAGCTAAGTTTTTATCTTCCAACTCGGTTTTGTTATAGCTTAGATTAAATGTTGCATTTAGCTCGTCTGTTAACACCCACTCGGTATCGAGTTCGAAGCCATAACCAGTTGTTTTATCAGTATTCACTAAGCGGTTGAAGTTTGAGCCACCACCTACAGCTGTTAGCTGCTGGTCATCCATTTGATAGTAAAATACCGTCGCGTTTACGCGGCCTTGGCCATCAAGTACATCAGATTTAATGCCCGCTTCGATTGAGTTGGTCGTTTCTGACTTAGCAACAGTCACTTCATCACCAAACAAAATACGACCTTGAACACTTGGTGCACGGAAACCGTTAGCAACGCGACCAAACAAGTTTACATCATCAGTTAGCTTGTAAGTGGCACTTAAATCCCAGCTTACGTGGCTATCGCTTGGGTTAGCGGTATCGTCAAGTACATCTGGAGAACCGTTCCAAGGTGTTGGGTTCTTAGTACGCTTGGCGTAAAACTCTTTCTCGTCGTCAGAATAACGCAAGCCAGCTGTTACTTTTAAATCATCAGATACGGTGTAATCAAAAGAACCAAATACTGCCCATGCTGATGTGTCTTGATCTTGGTAAGCATAACCATTTTGCACGCCATACTGTGCATATGCAGAATCATAACCATTAGTATTGAAGCTATAGCTTTCAATCATTAGGTCTTCTTCAAATAAGAAGACACCAACTTGGTAGTTGTAATCGCCAGAAAAGTTGCTTGATAAGCGCAGCTCTTGCGTGTACTGATTATGCTCAGGAATAACATCCGCAGTTTCTGAAGTAAATATGATCAAACCAGGGCCTGAAACACCTGCATCATTTGGACCGTAACCACCATCAACGTCTGCGCGTGAGTAGATTTCAGCACTTTCCCAAGCAGTGATTGACGTCACGGTATGCTCAGGTAAGTCCCACTCAAGTTTTAGGCTCAAACCTTGAGTTTCAACCTGTTGCGTCGAACGAGAGGCTGCATCGTGGTATACCACATCGTTATCATACAATGGGTTAATGTTATTTGTGCCTTTCTCGATCAGATTTGCGCGAAATGCAATTGGGCGACCATCTAAATCACGGTAGTGGTAATTCAATAAGCCGTTGAAGTCATCGCCTTCATATAAGAATTGAACACGAACGGCTTGCTCGCTGTAACCGCCTAACGAATCTTTTTTCTCAAAACCTGGCGCTTTTACATCGATATAATCTTCTTGTTCCTGCCACAAGGCAGAAATACGTGTTGAGATACGGTCGGTTACTGAGCCGCCTACCGCACCTTCAAAGTCCACTGCACCACGGCTACCATAAGAAACAGCAGCATAGCCATCAAATTCTTGACTTGGTCTAACAGTGTCAAATTTAACAAGACCTGCAGGTGTATTACGGCCAAATAGCGTGCCCTGAGGACCACGTAATACTTCAATACGTGCAATATCGAATACAGGGAAGCCTTTTAGAATTGGGTTTTCTTGAACCACTTCATCAACAACCAAAGATACAGGTTGTGACGCATTTAGATCGAAATCTGTGTTACCTAAACCACGTACGTAAAAACGTGGGAAAGTACGACCAAACGAAGATTCTACCGATAGACTTGGGATCTTCGCGTTCATAAAGCGAATGTCCATACCCGCTGAGCTATAAGCATTCAAGTTATCACCTTGAAGTGCAGAAACAGATACAGGTACTTCCTGCGCGTTTTCAACACGTTTACGAGCGGTGATTTGAATAACTTCCAATTGATTTTTTTTGGCTTGCTCTTCCTCAGCAAGTGAAGAAAATGAAGTACCTGCCACAGCAGAGAACAACGTAGCATTTATTAGGGTAGCTAACGTAGATCTTTTCATTGCTTTCATGTTGGTTTTCGACCTTTTAGTGCACTCTTTGTTCAACGGTTTAAAATTTGGGCGCCGTTTCACTAGGCGTGAACGTTCAATTTTTCGCGATTAAAATGTAAAAACGCGGACCTTACAGTCGAGAGTGCGATACAACTTTGTAAGGCTGAACGAGACGGCGGTAATTATAGCAGGTAAATTCTACTTTGCTTTATAAACCGAACTAAAAAATCAATTTTTTTGTAACTTTTAGCGACGTTAGCTGACAGTTTACGACATTTAGCAACAAAAAACACAAAAAAGCGGACAATTGTCCTTTAAACTTATGGCTATATAAGTTCCAAAAAACCAAATTTACCGATAACAGAACCATAACACAGTGGTCGAAACTGTGCTGGTTATCTGAACAATACGATTTGCGCCCAAACAAATGTACTGACTGTTCCGGTAATCATGATTGCGGTGCCAAGGCTATGACACCGGTGTAATGATAAAGTTCAAACAAAATTAAAAAGAGGACATTAGACCGATTAAAGGTAAGTTTTAGCCTTTCTACATTAAAATATGAGAAAAATTTAAGGTAATTGCATCGAAGTAAATTCCGCTCGGCCTGTTTGCTCATTGTACTCAATGATAGCGACAGCTGCGGTTGAAAAAATAGGCATAGTATCGGGACATAAGCGGTCAACTAGATAACTTACGACAGGCATATGTGCCACTAAAATCCAGGTTTGGTGTTCAGGATGCAAAGAAATAAGCGTTTCTAAATAATCAATGGCTGTGTGTGCTGAGCCACTCGGCACGATATCTGCGCAGGTTTCAACCAATTGGGGAGCTTGTACAGCAAGCACTTGCTCGGCCGTTTGCTGCGCTCTGGTAAACGGACTTATTAATGCCGCATCTATCTCAAAGTACTGTTTCAACCATTGACCCATATCCTTGGCTTGTTGTAACCCCAGCTCAGTTAAGTTTCTACTCGCATCATCGGCCTGCATTGGCTCAGCTTCACCATGACGCATTATCAAGATAGTCTTCATACTGTTCAGCACCTTCTGTTTATATCACCCAGCATATATTTATCTCATGAACAATGAGATCCGCATTTAAGCTATTGTCGCTAATGGCCTTTCCCTTTTATGCCGCTCACAACAGAGGATCTTATGCTTACTGACTACTCATATATGCAATTCGATATTATTTTCTTCTAAACCGGTAGCTATCTCACTGGTTTGTTCGCTATATTAAAACAAATGAAGGATTAACACGAAATGAAATTCTAATTACCTTCAGTTATCTTTTAACTAATCTATCGGCAGCAGCATATTGAAACTGAGTAATAATGATAATCGGCAGTACCAATTACTAACACTGGACAATGGTCTTAGAATCTTATTGATTAATGACGATTCAACCGCCAAGTGCGCCGTATCATTAACCGTTAACGTTGGTCACTTTGACGATCCTGAAAATCGCCAAGGTATGGCGCACTTTTTGGAACATATGCTGTTTCTTGGTACCGTTGAACACCCCGATTCTGGCGGGTTTTCGCAGTTTATTAGTCAATATGGTGGCCAGAGTAACGCCTGGACTGGCACCGAGCACTCAAGCTATTATTTTGACTGTGACGCCGAACGATTAGATGAAGCGCTAGAACGCTTTAGCCAGTTTTTTGTATCTCCACTGCTGAACGAAAGCGATACCGAAAAAGAACGCGAAGCCATTGATGCCGAGTTTAAAATGAAAATCAAAGATGATGGCCGTCGCATTTACCAAGTTCACAAAGAAACCATCAATCCTAAGCATCCTTTTGCCAAGTTTTCTGTTGGTACGCGCGACACTCTCGCGGATCGTAATGGCAATATAGCCAGTGAACTACGCGCATTTTTTAATAAGTATTATAAAGCTCAGTGGATGACTCTTGTTGTTGCCGGACCACAACCTTTGACAACCTTGGAATCCTACAGTTTACCGTTTGCGAAAATAATTGGTACTAAAGAGGAAAAGCCCACGATACAAGCCCCAATGTATCGTGAATGCGACTTACAATTAGAGTTAAAGATCAAACCCCGAAAGCATATGCAAAAGCTTATTGTCAGTTTTGCTATGCCCAACCCTACAGACTTATACCGTCATAAAAGTGTGAGCTTTTTAGCCCATTTGTTGGGGTATGAAGGTAAAGGCTCGCTGTACTCTATCCTCAAATCACAAGGTTGGATCAATGCACTATCGGCTGGTGGTGGGATCACAGGTAGTAATTTCAGAGACTTTAACATCAGTTTTGCACTGACCGATGAAGGGATTGAATACTATGAAGACATAGTGGAAATGCTCTTTGAGTACTTGGCGCTAATTAAGCAGAACACCGCAGCGCTGCCACGTCTTTACCAAGATAAAAGTACATTATTGAATATCGCGTTCGATAACCAAGAAGTCGGCCGAATGTTGGACTGGGTAAATTCAATCAGCGTTAATATGCACCACTATGAGGAAGAAGATTTTCTCTATGGTGATTATCGCATGGATGGCTTTTCACAAGAGCAGCACGAAAAACTACTGATGCATCTGTGCCCTACCAATATGCGCCTCGTGCTTATCCACCCTAATGCAGAGGTAAATAAAAAGGCCAAGTGGTACAACACGCCATACAGTGTCTCACCGATAGCAAAGGACTGGATTGAGTCGCTCTATAATGTGCATATGCCTTTACCACAAATGTCGCTACCACTAATTAATCCATACCTTAGTGCGAAAAATCCACTCCACGATGTAGAGAGCGATCAAGATACGCCGATCCGACTTGCTGATCAGCCAGGGTTTGAGTTTTGGTTTAAGCAGGACTTAACTTTTAGAGTCACCAAAGGGCATTTTTATCTCGAAATAGACTCTGCCCCATCCGTTACTAGTCACAAGCATATGGCACTCTCCCGTCTATTTGCCGATCTATTTATGGATGCAGTCGCAGAACGTTTTTATAGCGCAGAACTAGCAGGTCTTAGTTATCACATAAATTCTCACCAAGGGGGTCTAACATTACATACTGCTGGACTTACTGGTAACCAAATCACCTTAGTTTTAGAGCTGGTCGAGGCGCTATTGAATCAACCAATTCATGCTGCTCGTTTTGCCGAATATAAGAAGCAACTTATTCGCCACTGGAGAAGTCACAATAAAAATAAGCCAGTTAGCGAACTATTTAGCCGGCTGGGGGCACATTTGATGCCATGGAACCCAAGCCCTGAAGATTTAGCCAGTGCACTTAAAAGTGCCAGTTTTAATGAATTTCAGCTATTTCGAAAGCAGTTCTTTTCAGCAATCCACGTCAAAGCCTTTATGCATGGTAACTGGCAACTAAAACATGCTGAAAAATTAAAAACATCAGTCCACGGGCTGTTTTCAAGCAGCGAAATTTTAGAAGATTTAAAGCGCCCCTTAAACGAGTTAACTAGACTGACTGAACAACACATCGAACGCGAAGGCAGTGATCATGCCTTTATTGAATATTTTCAATCACGCACCGATTCCGTTAAAGAAAAAGTCACCATGATGGCGATTAATAATCTTATTAATCAAGATTACTTCGAACAATTGAGGACCAAAGAGCAACTTGGTTACTTAGTTGGCGCGGGGTATGCACCATTCAATACGCGTGCGGGAATTGCTTTTTACATTCAATCGCCCAACTTTGATAGTGAATACCTACTAACTAGACATAATGCATTTCTGAAGTGTTTCGCTAAGCAATTGCGTCAATTGGATGAGTCTGACTGGCAACGTTCAAAAGAAAGCTTATTACTACATATTTCTGAGAGAGACAAAAACCTAAGACTTAGAGCACAACGGTTGTGGATCTCAATTACCAATGACTTTCACCAGTTTGATATGCAACAAAGGTTAATCCAAGCTTTGACCAATTTAGAATTGGAGGACATGATTACCTATATAGATAAGATGCTAGAGCCAAGTGCTCCGCGATTGATTTTAAAGTGTAATTAGCAGTTCTAGTGTAAGCAAGGGACGCTTATCGCACTTTCACTTACTATCAAGGCTTTTTTCACTTAGCACACAGACCTCAGGCTTTATTTGAGCTTAGTAAATATTCAGCGTTACTTGTTAGTACAATGAATTTCATCCTAAACTTTGCTTCACTATTGTAAAAAGCCTGAATTAACCTGAATTTCCCCTTAATCAACGTTTTCCTTTTGACTACAACACTAGCTTGATTTAGATTAAAGGTTGCAGTTATGAATTACGCACTTTATGAGCCTAAAAATAAAAACAATAACAATCAACACTCTACTTTTATCACTGATTTCGTACTCGTCGTACGCCAGTGACGTGAGTGTGTTAACTGCAGCCCAGCTCGCTTGGTTTGTGCCATGTGTTATTGCTCTACTTAGCATCCCCTACTTAATCTGGTCAAACCATCAACTTAAGAAGTCTACATTTCAACTTAAGCACTCAGAACAACGATTTAAAAGCACCATTGAAGGCAGTGGCGATACGCTTTGGGATTGGAATATTCAATCAGGAGAAATTGTACGGATCAATGACAAGTACGGTATGAACTCCGCAAAGCCCGGCAGCATCATACCCAACCAGCATAGGATCCACCCACAAGACTTATTAATCGTCGAAAAACTGATGAAGCAGCATTTCGCAGAAAAAACCCCTTTTTTTGAAGCGAGCTACCGAATTAAAGATGAACTAGGTCAGTATCACTGGGTGTTAGACAGAGGTAAAATTATTGAGAAAGACGCCAATCTCAACCCTCTGAGAATGACAGGCACAGTTCGCGATATCAGCCACTTTAAGAGCACTGAGGAGAGGTTAAACCTGTTTGCGAAATGTGTAGAGTCGCTCACTGACGCAATTGCAATTTACGATAAGCACTATAATCTAGTTGATCTAAATCCAAGCTACTTGAAACTATTTGGTGGTCAACGGGAACATTATCTGAATAAACATTTCAATTTACCAGGCTATGATCAAAAGTTTGTCGCTCAAGTAAAAGCCCAACTTAAGCAAACTGAACACTGGCAAGAAGAGTTAAAACTACGAAATGCAGCCGATGTACTCTTGCCAATTGAAATAACCATAGATGAAATTAAAAATAACCATGGCCAGATCAGCAACTATGTAGTTGTTTATTCTGATTTAACCGAGCGTAAAAAAGCGGAATCTCAACTCCACAATTTGTCGAATCGCGACCGTACAACAGGTCTTCCCAATCGCAACTTATTCTTCACTAATCTACAAAAACTATCTCAGCAGGGCACTCACCATGCTTTACTTGTTTTTGATTTAGATAACTTTAAAAAAATCAACGACTCATTAGGACATCAGCTTGGTGATACTCTGCTTGCAAAACTCGCAATGCGACTGAATAAGCTCGCCCGCCAACAAGATACTTTTTATCGCCTAGGTGGTGATGAGTTTGCGCTGGTTATTTCTGGCACCAATGATATTCACACCATTACACGAACAGCAAAACAGTTTTTGGCTGCGATTGCGACACCTTTTAAAATTGCCAATCATGAGTTAGTGATCACCTCGTCTGTAGGAATTGTGCTTTGCCCTGAAGATGGTAAATCACCTGAAAGTTTACTAAAAAATGCAGATACAGCGATGTATCATGCGAAACAAAAAGGCAATCACTACTTGTTCTTCAATGACTCGATGAACGAACAAGCGGTAAAGCGTTTACAAATAGAAAACCTGATGCGTTATGGCCTCAAAGAAGATCACTTTGTCGTCTACTATCAGCCAAAAATGAATATTAAAACCGGTGAACTGGTTGGTATGGAAGCACTCGTCCGTTTCATTACCCCGAAAAAAGGGGTGATAAGTCCAGGTGTGTTTATTCCTATCGCGGAAGAAACTGGGCAGATCATCGAAATTGGTGAAGTCGTTTTAGACAAAGCATGCCGCGATGTTAAACATTGGATTGATAAAGGGCTGTTTAATGGCAGAGTTGCGGTGAATTTATCAGCAAAACAGTTTAGCCTGCCAGATCTCACAACTCGGATCGATATCATCTTGCAAAAAAATCAACTTCCCTCTTATTTTCTTGAATTAGAAATCACGGAAGGAACAGTAATGGACGATCCAAAAGAAGCAATTTCGATAATGCGCTCGCTTAGTGCGAGGGGAATACATTTAGCCATGGATGACTTTGGCACCGGCTATTCCTCGCTGGCTTATCTCAAGCAATTTCCACTGAATACACTTAAGGTAGACAAGGCATTTATCGACGATATGAACAATGAACGTGGTAGAAACATGGTAGACTCCATCGTTACTATTGCGCACAACTTAGACCTTCACGTTGTTGCTGAAGGTGTTGAAAATGAAGAACAACTTAATATTTTAGAGCAACTGAATTGCCAAACGGTTCAGGGCTACTACTACTCAAAACCGCTATCAAGCAGTGAATTTGAACAGTTCTTGAAACAACATGCTCCGAGCGAGAAACCAAACCTTCAACTCGTACAGTAGCCCTATTTCATTTAACCTAGCTCCATTTACGCTTTCCAACTAACTAAATTCGCGCAACGACGCATCCAAGCTCTACGGTAGTGCACCCGAAAAAGAATAAGCGCCGCAGGGCCCGTAATTAATGCTAAGCTCAGCCAGCGCTTTCTAGGCATTCCAGTCCAGAGGGTTTGAAGATAAATTACCACAGCACAGACCAAGGATATGATTGTAAAAGCCACTGATACTCCTGAAGTTTTTCATCTATCAAGTAAACCAAGGGCTTTTCTCCTTGGCGCAGAAACATCGCATTTCGATACTATTTACTAATGCGGCCGACGAGTCTACACAACGTTCAATATTTAATCAATACAGAAATTATTGTTGCATATTTTTGTATTATTTAATTTAATAGCGGACTGTTTAGAGGTATAGCATTACGTAAGGAGTGCTATTCCATAACTTTCCCTGATTAGGGAAACAGAGACAAGTGGGGAAATTTTTACGGTCAACTAGCAATGATTTCCTAGCTTAGTCCACTTAGGTTATGAGAGTGTTTTTAGCATAATTTGTGAAGCCAGCTTAGTCCTTAACTGGAAATTAAAAGTTAGCTTTTCTAATATTGTAGACGACTGAAATTTTGGTGCTTTTACACACTGTATTTATTTTAATCGTCAACTGTGAGTTAAACCGATACAAATCGGTCAGTTATTCAATAATTGTCTGCGTTATAACGCCATAGTATAGACTTTCTGATAGTTTTTACTGATAGACGATTACAGTATTATCACAAGAGCTGCTAAACTTACTCTCATGTAGTATTAACTGTTACTTCAAGGACACGGGCTATGGATCAGAAAAGCGTACATGAATATTTGCAGGCCAAGCCTGCTACCTTTATCACTAAGCCTTTTGCGCAAGACGTAGATGTGTACAAAGTTCAGCATAAAATGTTTGCAACTCTAACTGAGGGGAAGGAGGGGCAAATAGATGAAAATGGTGAACCTGTTTGGTGGTTAAATGTAAAATGCGACCCTGACGAAGCATTGTTACTTAGAGACAAGTATTCATCTGTTGTGCCTGGTTATCACATGAATAAGCGGCTTTGGAATACAGTCATCTTGGATGGCACTATTCCAGAAGACGAAATAAAGAAAATGATCGATGATTCTTATCAAATCGTCGTAGATAACCTACCGACCGCACAACGTGAAGAACTTGCTAGCAAGATCACGCAACGTTAATTAAAACGGCATTTAGGTAAAGCTAAATGCCGTTTTACCTTTCTATCTCCCTACACTTATTGGCTATCTTTAATGTCGATCAACTTGTCTTAAAGTTACTCTGGTAGTATACAAAAAGAATAACCAAGTAACGTTAGAGTGACGACATGACAAAACGGATAGCAGTACTGACAAGTGGCGGGGACGCGCCGGGTATGAACTCGGCAATTCGGGCTATCACGTTAAGTGCCCTAAGTTCCGGATTTCAATGCTTTGGTTTTTTTCATGGTTATAATGGTCTAATTAACCAAGAATATACTGAGCTCAATACTGATTCTGTCACAGATATCACCCAACTTGGTGGCACAATTCTAAAAAGTGCCCGCTGCCCTGCGATGCTAGGACCCTCAGGCGTCCTTCAAGCCGCAAACGCACTTAGAAAACTCCATATTGACGTACTTATTGTGATTGGTGGTGATGGCTCACTTAAAGGATTGCAAGTATTAGCAGAGCACTGGCAAGGTCAACTAGTCGGTATTCCCGCTACTATAGATAACGACCTCTCGGGATGTGACAACACCATTGGTTTTTCCACCGCCATCAATACTGCGACTTCTGCAATAGATAAAATCCGCGATACTGCAAATGCCTTTGAGCGGGTCTTTATCACCGAGGTAATGGGTCGTCATAACGGACATATCGCTTACCATGTAGGCATAGCGACAGGCGCTGAGGCTATCATTTCATTTGAAAACTGCACGGCAGAGAATACCTCTCAGGTCTTAGCTCATCTCAAAAATGCCATAAAGCATCAACATCAACACGGTAGCTTTTTGATTATACTAGCGGAAAATTTATGGCCAGGTGGCGCTCAAGCGCTTCAAACAGAGTTAAATAACAATGCCGATATCAATTGCGCACTTTGCGTGTTAGGCCATATTCAACGAGGCGGCGCACCATCTGTTGAAGATAGAATGCTCGCAACGGAATTAGGGGTAGCTGCTGTGGAAGTGATTAATGGTAACATCAAAGCAAACACTGATGTTGCGACGCCCGTTATGGTGGGAAAAATACATGGTGCAATTGTAGTTACTGAAGTCGAGAAAGTGCTAAATATGGAAAAGCCAGTATCACAGGAATGGGTACAACGATATCAACACTACCTCGCCGAGCGATAAATGCAGTGAGAGTGAAACACATATTTATTATTCACTCTCACTACGTCTTACCTAAGCGCTAGCCAAACACACTAAAAGCAGATTCGTTGAGCCACAGGTGACATAAAATACTCGCGATATAACCAAGCAAGATCACAGGTGCCCATTTTAGGTGCCCCATAAAAGTATAATAGCCTCTAGCCTGACCCATGAGTGCTACCCCAGCCGCCGAGCCAATAGAGAGTAAACTCCCTCCTACCCCTGCTGTGAGCGTGATCAACAACCAATGGCCGTGTGACATTTCAGGTTGCATCGACAGCACAGCAAACATTACAGGAATGTTATCGATCACAGCGGAGATAACCCCTAAGAATACGTTAGCATAGGTTGCAGACCATTCACCGTATAATATCTCTGACATTAAACTTAAATAGCCGAGAAACCCCAAACCGCCAACACACATAACGATACCGTAGAAAAATAATAAGGTATCCCACTCAGCGCGTGAAACTTTGCTAAAGACATCGAATGGCACAACACTTCCTAGCTTCTCGAGACGCTCTTGATCCCCTTCTCTTTCCGCCATCGCTCGCTTTCGTGCTAATGACCCCGGTAACGTCATTCTCAGGAAGTAACCAAAAAACTGTAGGTAACCGAGGCCCATCATCATGCCAAGTACCGGTGGTAAATGCAGCAAACTGTGTGAAAGCACAGCAGTTGCAACAGTCAATAGGAACAAAGTTAAAATTCTTAAAGCACCGCGCTTAAGCTCTACTCTTTCGTAAACTGCACTGGGCTTTCTATCCGCCACAAAATAACTCATTACGACTGCTGGTACGATGTAATTAACCAGTGAAGGAACAAAAAGCGCTAAGAACTCACTGAAATGTACCATACCGGCTTGCCATACCATCAAAGTGGTAATGTCACCAAAGGGGCTGAATGCTCCACCAGCATTGGCAGCTATCACGATATTGATACAGCTTAAATTGATAAACTCTTTGTCACCTTCAGCTACCTTCATCACCACGGCACACATTAGCAAGGCTGTGGTTAGATTGTCTGCAATTGGAGAGATAAAAAAGGATAAGAACCCAGTGATCCAAAAGAGATTCTTATAACTAAAACCCTTTTGGATCATCCATGCTCGTAGCGCATCAAAAAGGCGGCGCTCCTCAAGCGCGTTGATATAAGTCATCGCAACCAGCAAGAACAACATCAACTCCGCAAATTCTAACAAATTGTGCCGAAATGCGTGCTCGGTAACATCAGGTTGTCCCTGATTAACGTAATACGCCCCAATCATGAGCCAAATGATGCCTGCCGCCACAAGCACTGGCTTTGATTTTCGCATATGGAGTTTTTCTTCAAGCATTACAAGTGCGTATGCTAAAACGAAGACAACAATACAAACCAAACCGAGTGTCGAGCTAGTAAGATCTAAGGTGCCTTGAGCCGCCAAGGCTGGTGATGGGATCACGGATATGACCCATGCGCAACAGAATAGCAGTAGTCCATTGATTTTCATTTTTTTGCCTATCGATGAGTGCAGAGGGATGGCATTTCAGCCAAACTCACTTTAGCATAGATAAAAAATAATCAGCATTGGACTGAAGTCTAAGGCATCCTGTTTACAGTAGTACAAACAGGCTCATACATCAGCAGTAGGTATTTATGCTTCAACTTTCGCAGCAACAACAAACAGAATTACAGCAAAAATTGAGCAACGAAGGCTTTGCACGGATTGAAAATATTCTAGACGATACAAACGCTCAACAACTACATGAGTGCCTCTGTAATCTAGACTACCAGCTCGCACTGTTTCATAACGGGACAGCAAAATCAGTCAAGGACAGTGATATTCTTGCCTTAACACCACAAGAGCAGCAAGCCTTGCTTGAAGATATACATAGTTATGCTTCGCGTGGTGTTGGTTTTATGTATGGCCGCCATTCCATAGCATCCTCAAGCCCTGAGACTCTGCAAAGGCTCTACAGTGATCTCAACAGTAACGCTATACAGTCGTGCTTTTCAGCAATTTCTAGCCAGAATATTATCCGTACCTCAGCCCAAGCAACGCGCTTTATAGGTGGCCAGTATTTAACGCGACATAATGATATTGTAGAAGCTGAGGGCCGGGTTTATGCCTATGTACTCAGCCTAAGCAAAAGTTGGCACCCTGACTGGGGCGGGCTACTGCAGTTTTTTGAACCCGATGGCACACCCACTAAAAGTTATGCACCTAAGTTTAATTCACTGGTGGTTTTCGATGTGAGTAAAATTCATTCTGTGACTTACGTCGCGCCATTTGCAAAAGCGCCGCGACTCTCTGTCACGGGATGGTTTAGAACAATAGACATATAGGCGTTCGTTGAGCTTACGTATCTATTGTTCTAGAT
>NZ_JAKEVK010000125.1:0-13399 GCF_022398435.1 Pseudoalteromonas sp. Isolate6
GGATATAGGTACCTTAGCGGTAGCAGGACGCGAGAGCGGTGCTACTAAAGCTATTTCCCCGCTTCAAGATAGATCATTTACTTAATACAACTGGTATAACAAACTCTAATTGCTGGACGTCTGAGAAAAGCGTTTTTATATAAACTAATAAATTACTTTCACATCAGTGTATTGGCTATTTGTCTTGTCATGGACCCAGTTTATAAGGAACTGCCCCTCAGTTAGGAACTTTACATCTCATAAGTATTGCAATCTCGTTAAATGGTAATTATTATCATTCTCGATTTTCGCAAGGACTTGCTCGTTGACTTATAAATGATGTATTCACAAGAAATATTACAGTCACTCTCCTCCAATGAATGTGCGCTAAAGCGGTTTTTGACAAGAAAACTTGGCTGCTCAGACACCGCATCAGACATTCTGCAGATAATTGCTGAAAAGCTGTTATTGAAAAAAGTAAAGCGTACAGTGGAAAACCCAACAGCATATTTGTATCGCTCAGCTCACAATGAGGTCATTAATTATATCCGCAGTAAGCAGGTTAGAACTCAGAGCGAAAGCCTGTATATGAAGGTGTATGTCGATAGCCAAATACCCGATATTTCAAAATCCTACATCGACTCATGTGACCTTCGTTGTTTACGTATCGCGTTAGATGAACTGCCTCTGTTAACTCGACAAATATTCTTCATGTACACCATCAATGGTATCAAGCAACGAGATATTGCTGCACAGCTAGCAATTAGTCTTTCAAGTGTGGAAAAGCGTCTCACCGTAGCAATAAAATTTTGTAAAGAGGTTCTATCCCAGTAAGTTCAGACTATGCCTTCGCTACTCGTATTTACAAATATTACGGTTACCTTTTAGCTACGACTTATCTTGAGATATACCGCTGCACTAAAACAGAGTTTGAGAAATTTTTACGGGTTTGCTAACTCGTAGACGTCATAGTGGTGAAATACAAAAATTGGTACATGAAAATAGAGGATGACCATGAAAAGCAACACTTTTAGATTAAATAAGTTTAAGCGTGCGATGAGAATATGTAGACGGAGCTTATTTATTTCTAGCGCAGGACTTATATTGGCAACTGCGAATGTTTATGCCAGTGATACCAAATACCAACTAAATATAGATCCTCAACCGCTCTCTACAGCAATAGCTGAACTGTCTGCTGCAACGCAACAGCAAATCACAGCTGTTGGCGTCACGCTAGCAGAGCAAAGAACAATACGAGTGAAGGGTGACTATACGACAGAAAAGGCACTCGAAATTCTATTAAAAGGAAGCGGGCTTGTTGCAACCAAAGTTGGCGAAAACCGCCTCTTAATCCATAAACTAGACACTTCTCTAACACCCCAAAAGGAAATTGAACGTATTGCGGTGATGGGCAGTTATGTTGTTAATGAACCAATTGATACGGCAACAGGTTTGGGTCTGACATTGCAAGAAACCCCACAAACCGTGAACATAATTACTCGTCAGAGCATTGAAGATCAGGCATTAACTTCTCTAACCGATGTGATTAACAACGCTTCTGGCATTTCGGCCAAAGCCTATGATAGCTCAAGGAATGCGTTTTCGTCTCGAGGTTTCAATGTTGACAACTATCAAATCGATGGCGTGCCAGTACAGTGGAATGGTGCACAGAGTGCTGGGGAGTCACTCACCGACACGGCACTCTATGAACGCATTGAAATCGTGCGAGGAGCAACTGGATTGTTGACTGGCGCAGGAGATCCGTCTGCATCAATTAACTTAGTTCGTAAACACGCAAATTCGAGTGAGCTCAGTGGCAAGGTTATTGCGCGCTTAGGTCGATGGAACAATTATTATGCGAGTTTGGACTTGGGGACAGGGCTAAACGAGAGTGGTTCTATTCGTGGTCGAACAGTTATGGTGCTACAAGAGGGAGACTCTTTTGTTGACTATGAAAAAAAGAGTAAACAGGTCTTTTATGCCACCGTTGATGCAGATTTGTCGAATGCAACCTTACTGCGATTAGGGTATAGCATTCAAGACAATGAACCCAAAGGCTCTCAATGGGGTGGGCTGCCAATATTCCACTCTGATCTCAGCCGTACAGACTTTGATCGTTCAGCTTCAGTGGCCGCAAAATGGAGTAGTTGGGCCAGTACACACAAAACATTTTTTGCAAACCTACATCACAGCTTTAGTAATGGATGGGAGTTGGTTGCCCATGCGAATAAAAATGTCAGCACTGCGGATATGTATTTACTGTGGGTATCCGGGCTTCCTCATCCTGTGACGGGAAGCGGGATGACTGCTTCTGCATCGCGGCTAGAAAATGAAAGAGAGCAGGTTGACTTTGGTGTCAGGTTACAAGGCATGTACTCTTTGTTTGACCGTGAACATGAATTTGTACTTGGGGCTGCTAAGAGCGATCAAGACTTTGTATATTATGGCTTTGAAGGCGGTGGTAGTAAAACTGCCAAACCGGTCATGAACTTTTTTGAGTGGAACGGAGAATTTGACCAGCCAGATTGGGGCCAAAAATACACCAGCCAAGATTACACTACGGAGCAAACAGGTTACTTTGCTGCGACACGGATACATTTGAGCGATAAGTTTAAGGCAATTGTTGGTGCACGGTTAGCGAGTTGGAATAGGCAGGGGGTCTCCTACGGTAAAGACCAAGACTATGGCGACGATGACGTATTTATTCCCTATGCGGGGCTGCTATATAGCTTAACTGACAGTCATACAATTTATACAAGTTATACTGAAATTTTTAAGCCGCAGAATGCGGTTGACGCTGATGACAATTACTTAGATCCTCTCACTGGGATCAATTATGAAATTGGTTTAAAAAGCACTTATTTCAATGATGCGTTACATACCAATATAACTTACTTTCAAACACAACAAGAGAATTTAGCGGTTGTTGACCCTGATTTTGTTCCACGTCCTGATAAGTTAGCTGCATACAAGGAAGCGGATGGCGTTGAAAGTGACGGCTACGAGCTCGAAGTGGTTGGTCAGATCATGGATGGCTGGAAGATCAATGCCAATTATACCGCATTCGAAGCAACCGCTGAAGATAGTAGCGGCACATCAAATACGGTTAATACCCGATTTCCTCGAAAAATATTTAGGCTATTCAATACCTTTGAATATAACCAATTTACATTGGGTGCAGGTATCTCTTGGGAAGGTGAAAACTACACTGACATAAAATCACCATTAGGTAATGTACGAGTTGAACAGCCTTCCTATTCACTTATCAATTTAATGGCTAGATACCAACATAATGAGGCGCTATCAGTACAATTAAACGTTGATAATGCCTTTGATAAAGAATATTACAGTCAGATCGGCTTCTACTCGCAGCTAGCATATGGTGAGCCAAGAAATATTAGTTTGAGTCTGCATTACAAACTATAAATTTGAATTCCATGTGTGATGGAAGAAGAAAGGTATAGAGCTAGAAATAGCTCCATACCTTATCATTAGTAAACACGCGAATACGATGTCTATCAGGGTCTAATACGACAAAACTAGCGCCATATACCTCGGCTTGCGGGACCTGAGCAAACTCAATATCTAGTAATTTCCATGTATCGTATAAAGCCAAAAACGCCTCTTGGCTTGGTTGCATAATAGAGATTTCAGAACCGCCCCCGGTAATGCAACTTGGCGGTGTAAGGGCTGTGTTTTGTTTAAGTGCAATGGAGACGTTGTGCGCACACTTCATAGAAACAAAAGTTGGAGAAAGTTGCGCTGCCTCAGATTGAAATAGCTGTCTATAAAACGCTTCGCTTAGCTTGATATCACTTACATATAGCACCAAAGAATCAATGGTGATCATCATGGAATTCCATCATTTTTTTAAAAGTTGCAGCTAAGATACGCTCTCAGTGTGTCTGTTATTGTCAGTAGCTTTACGCTGAGTTCAATACGGGAGTTTGAGCATTTAATCGAGATAGATAGTCCCATATCCCTTTAACTTCATGTTATTAACGCTTAAAGTAATCTCGCACACTGTCTATCGGTGTGTAGAGCAATGTGAAACTGGTGTTTTTAACAAAAAGGAAAGGTTGTATGGTTACTTGCTACTTAAAATACGTTGTTGACTCGACAAAAATCGCTGACTTTGAGAAATATGCCAAAATGTGGATCCCACTCGTCAATCGCTTTGGTGGGCAGCATAATGGTTACTTTTTACCATCGGAAGGCGCAAGTAATATCGCCTTGGCATTATTCACTTTTCCAAGTTTGGCGGCTTATGAAACGTATCGCATCGGATCGTTTCAAGATGCACAATGTCAGGCTGCAATTAAATTTGCAGAAGATACTGGTTGCATAATCAGCTATGAACGCAGCTTCTTTAGACCTGTGTTTGAATAAAGATGTGTAAATGGAGCTGAACATCCTATGCAACTAGATATTTCTGACAATCTCAAACTACAAAACCTTGCAGTGAGGCATGCAAAACCATTATTTGATTGCGTACAAAGTAGTCGTGAAAGTTTACAAAACGTACTGCCATGGGCTGCAGCATTACATACAGAGGCTGATGCAGAACGATACATAGACACGCGTATAAACAACCAAGTCGGCGGAGTTTGGTCTGCGATAGAGTTTAATCGCGAGTTCTGTGGTGTGTTTGGGATTAAATATATGGATGCTCAAACACAAACCGCCGAAATCGGCTATTGGCTTGGCGAAAAAGCAAGAGGCAACGGTTTAATCGGACAAGTGCTTGAGCAGGTTATAGCCAAGCTTCGAGAGGTAAGCGATATTACAACTGTGGAGTTTCAATGTTTACAGTCAAATATTGCAAGCCAGCGGATCATTGAAAAAATAGGCGGTCAGTTTGTTGAGTCCTGTGTCAATGATTTGGGTGTAGCAAATGACGAGTCGTTGTATATTTATCGATTAGTACTCTAACTCATCTATTTGACGGAATGAGCGCATACATTATTATGCGCTCGACTGGTTAGTTTACCTCACACTTAGCAGGCACAGCTCGGCTTCGTAGGGTAGTGATGATAATTTGCGGTAATAGCGGCATTACAATCATGCCAACCATTAAGCTATATTGAAGCGGCGTGAACGTCTCGCCCAGTAGCACCAGCCCTGTCAAAATACCCGCAATCGGATTTGCAATACCACCAAAGGTAAAGTCCACCACAGACATACGCTGTAGTAACCATACGTACAAGCTATAGCCCAGCGCAGTGTTAAGGAGCACAACCCATAATATGCCGCTGAGATTAGTCATCGAAAAATTGTTAATGGCCGCAATATACTTCGTTGGTGCGACAACACCGTGAATACCAAACAAAAGCGTGAGAATAACGCCGCCAATAATGAGTTGCCAAGTTAACACTGTCCACCAGTGCATGCGATCACCAAGAGACTTAGTGATTGAGCTGCCGATCACGATACAGGTTATTGCCGCAAGTATTGCCGCTAAACCAAGAGGGTTTAAACTCAGTGAACTCGGATCAAATAGCAACCAGGCCAACACAATAAGCGCCGCACCGCATAACGCTTGCACCAATCCTGGGCGTTGCTTATTGACCAACCAATGGTAAAGCATAGCGAATACCGGCACAGACACCATGCCCACGCTCGATATGGCAGACGGTAGCGTTAACGACATCACGAAGATCATGCTAAAAAAGGCCGCGATATTAATCGCCCCAAGGCCGCATAGTATTTTCCAGTCTGCTTTTTTTGGCAAACTCGGCTTAACTGCAAGCAAAATAAGCCCTGCCGGAAGCGCTCTAATAGCGCCAAGTAAAAGAGGCGGCCAGTCCGCAAGGGTGTATTGTGTCACCGCGTACGTGGTGCCCCATAAAAATGCAGGGATCATCGCGAGGAGTATATTCACATTAATTATCTTCATGTTGAGATACTTTGCGGTAAGGTATTACTAAAAACACTTTTTGTAAAGTATCTTTATGTTAAGATATTTCTTTACAAAGTTTGTTGTCGGGGCAAATATTAATGGATGCGATTGATAGAGTACAAGAGCAGTGGGCTCGCGAAAAACCACAGTTAGAAACAACGCCCATGGCGATAATGGGTCGCTTAGTGCGCATAGCTAAACATATGGAAGCCGAAGTTGAAAAGCTACATAAGCAATACGGCTTAAATTTGGGTGAGTTTGATGTGTTAGCTACCTTGCGCCGCAGCGGCAAGCCATTTCGCTTAACCCCATCAGAGCTATTTAAAACCATGCTACTCACCTCTGGCGCGATGACCAATCGATTAGACAAGCTAGCAGCAAAAGGCCTTATTAAACGTGAGCATTGTATAGAAGATCGCCGCAGTGTAACGGTGGAATTGACTGCCGAAGGCCTCGCCCTGATTGAAAAGCTGATTGAGCCGCATATCGCCATTCAAGCCCAATTGGTTGAAGGGATGAGTAAAGAGCAGCAAACCTTGTTAAATGGTGAGTTAAAAGCGTGGTTAACGCAATTTGAGTGAGGATGTAAACAGTCTCGTAATATGTCGGTTAGGTTGGAATAAGTGAAGCACCACTTAAGGTGCTTTATCGTGCGAATAGTCTTGTGGAAGGCGGTTTACCCGCCGAGAAGTTATGTTTTCGAGCTATTGTCGATGATGAGTTTGCGGGCGACCACTTCGAGTTGACTAATGAGTATAGCCCTCCTTGGCTAATATCAAAGCGCATCCATGCGCTCCTCGTTCATTCTTTTAAAACGACAAAAAAGAACGAACCAAGAAAACGTCGTCCCAGCATCACACTCAATCCTCAAATCCTAAGCCGATATAATGCAACCGTCTTGTAAGGCACGTCCCTGTACCAGACAAGACTTGGCCGACATCCTGTCGGCACATTGCATATCGGCTTATGCTTTTCGGGTGTGATGGAGGGGGGATAAGTTGCTTGTATGATCTTCTATAGTTTTAGCAATTAAGCTGCTTGCAGGTATTGCAAAAACTATCAGCGTAGCATCTCTTCTAATCCGCAGTGTAAATAGTTTTGTGGAAGGAGCTTCACCCGCCGAGAGGTTGTGTTTTCAAGCTATTGTCGATGATGAGTTTGCGGGCGACCACTTCGAGTTGACTAATGAGTATAGCCCTCCTTGGCTAATATCAAAGCGCATCCATGCGCTCCTCGTTCATTCTTTTAAAACGACAAAAAAGAACGAACCAAGAAAACGTCGCCCCGACATCACACTTAAACCTCAAATCCTAAGCCGATATAGTGCAACCGCCTTGTAAGGCACGTCCCTGTGCCAGACAAGACTTGGCCGACATCCTGTCGGCACATTGCATATCGGCTGATGCTTTTCGGGTGTGATGGAGGGGGAACAAGTTGTCTGTTAGCTGTTCACAAAGCCATTAGCAACATAGTTGTTTGCAAGCACCACAAGAATCTAGCAGCACCTTGTATCTCCCTCATCACACCCGAAAGTAAATTGCCAATGAGTCATTTCAGCGCATGGATGCGTGAAAAGCGGTGACAGGGCCATGGATGGGCGTCGAAACCAGTCAGGAGGACGGGCTGACTTTACGATAAATTTCGAGCTATCAGCCGTTAGCACAATAAATCTCCATGTTTAATATCAAAGCGCATCCATGCGCTTCTCGTTCATTCTTTTGAAACGACGCAAAAGAGCGAACCAAGAAAACGTCGCCCCAGCATCACACATAATCCTCAAATCCTGAGCCGATATAATGCAACCGTCTTGTAAGGCACGTCCCTGTGTCAGACAAGACTTGGCCGACATCCTGTCGGCACATTGCATATCGGCTTATGCTTTTCGGGTGTGATGGAGGGGGAAGAAGCTGCATGTGAGATCTTCTACGGTTTTAGCGATTAAGCTGCTTGCACGGTGAGCGCGGTATGTCTCTAAATTCGGAGTATAAATATTTTTGTGGGAGGTGGTTTACCCGCCGAGAAGTTATGTTTTCGAACTATTGTCGATGATGAGTTTGCGGGCGACCACTTCGAGTTGACTAATGAGTTGAGCCTTCCTTGGCTAATATCAAAGCGCATCCATGCGCTCCTCGTTCATTCTTTTAAAACGACGCGATCGAGCGAACCAAGAAAACGTCGCCCCGACATCACACTTAAACCTCAAATCCTAAGCCGACATCCTGTCGGCACATTACATATCGGCTTATGCTTTTCGGGTGTGGTGGAGGGAGAATAAGTCGCCTGTGGATTTCCACTTTCTTAATGGCGATAGACTCGTTTACAAATTCAGAAAATTGAGGCTCCAGCCTCACAGTGTGAATAGTTCTGGGCACCCGCCGAGAAGTATGTTTTTCAGGTGTGACGAAGGAGAATAAGTTGCATGTGAGATCTTCTATGACTTTACAGTAAACCCCAAACAAAAAAGCCACCTTGTTGAGGTGGCTTAGTCAAACTTGTATCCGATTATTTATGCTTTACTGCCCACAGATGCAGTAGTTCGTGTGCAATGGTGGCGGCGGCGATTGCGGTGAGCTCGCTTTGGTCGTAGGAAGGGGAGACTTCTACTACGTCCATGCCTATCATGTTTAGTCCTTGCAGTGCGCGTAAAATCTTCAGCACTTTGTCGCTGGTTAGACCGCCGCATACTGGGGTGCCTGTGCCGGGTGCGAATGCTGGGTCTAGACAGTCGATATCAAAGGTTAAATACACCGGCAAGTCGCCGACGCGTGCTTTGATCTGCGCTGATATTTCTTCAGCACTTAAGTCATTTGCTGCCATAGCATCAATTACGCCAAACTCGTGGCCTTGCTCTGTGTACTCGGTTCTAATGCCAATTTGCATTGAATGCTCTGGGCTTATTAAGCCCTCAATTGGAGCATGATAGAACATAGTACCGTGGTCATAGCGTGAACCTTGGCTGTACGTGTCTGTGTGCGCATCAAAATGTACGAGTGCCATTTTGCCGTGAATTTGCTGGTGAGCACGCAGTAATGGCAGTGTTACAAAGTGATCGCCACCTAGGCTTAATAGCGTTTTGCCTTGCTGCAAAATTTGCAGAGCAGCTAACTCGAGTTGCGCAGTGAAATACTCAGGATCGCCAACTGGGTATGTGAAATCGCCAGCGTCTTGTAGTTTTATTTTGTCCCACAATGCAAATGACCAAGGGTATTTTTTACTTTCCCAAGCTAAATGCACGGATGCGCGACGGATCGCATCTGGACCCAAGCGTGCGCCTGGGCGTCCAGAGGTTGCCAAATCAAATGGCAAGCCAAGTACCACAACGTCTGCATCAATATCTGTGATATTACGTACCATTGGCTGACGTAAAAACGTCATGCCGTTGGAGTACAGAGAATGATCGGTGTGATCGAATAAATGGCTCATGGGTTAAAAATCTTCCAAATAAGTATAGCCGTCAAGGCCGGTTTCAAGCTCTGCTAGGCAGGTTGCTTGCTCTTCAAGCGGTAGTTTGCTTTCAACAAGGTTGGCAAAGTTACGCTTAAATTGTTCAACATCAAGGTGTACATAACGCATCATATCGGCAACGGTGTCACCTGCATCGATATTACCCAGCGATAGCTCACCCTGATCGTCTAATGTGGCTACAACGGTGTGAGTGTCGCCAAATAGATTGTGCATGTCACCTAAAATCTCTTGGTATGCACCCACCAAGAAAAATCCCAGTAAATAGGGTTTATCTTTGCAAAACTCAGGTACAGGCAATGTTGCTTCAATACCTTGGCCATCCACATAATGCTCCACCGTACCGTCAGAATCACAGGTAATATCCAGCAATACCGCGCGGCGCTTTGGTGCTTCTGTTAATCCGCTAAGTGGCAATACAGGGAATACCTGTTCAATCCCCCAAGCGTCTGGCAAAGATTGAAATAGCGAGAAATTCACAAAGAATTTATCCGCAAGCTTAGCACTGAGTTCGTCAATAATTGGGCGATGGAAACGGTTTTTGTTGTCCATACGCTTGTTTAGCTCATAACAAACACGCAGATTTACTTGCTCCGCCCAAGCTCTTTGCTCAAGACTTAATAGGCCCATCGCAAATTGGCTGTGTACTTCTGCCAAGTCGCCTTGCGTATCATGAAAAATTTCAATCAACGCACGGTCATCACTCTGCTCGTTGAGTGCCTGCCAAGACGTCCACATATTGTGTAGCAGTCTTGGAGCTTCACTCACTGGTGCAGTTATCTCTTCTACTTGGTAGCTTTCGGTGCCAATCACATCGGTGATTAATACCGCATGATGGGCAGTTAACGCACGACCCGACTCAGAGATAATCTTTGGCATTGGCTGATTGTATTGCTTACAGGTATCGCCTACGGTGTAAACGATGTTGTTTGCATATTCAGCTAAGCTGTAGTTCATTGAGTTGGACGACTGGCTGCGCGTTCCATCGTAATCTACTGCAAGCCCGCCACCTACGTCTAAATTCAACAGGTTTGCACCTAAACGGCGTAATTCGCAGTAGAATCTAGCGGCTTCACCCACACCAACGCGCACGTCACGAATGTTGGCCATTTGCGAGCCTAAGTGAAAGTGCACCAGTTGCAGCGCGTCTAGCATGTCAGCGTGCTTTAATTGGTTAACAACCGTAAGCACTTGCGATGCAGACAGGCCAAATTTGGACTTTTCGCCGCCGCTTGCTTGCCATTTGCCTTTACCTTGTGATGCCAAACGAACGCGTAAGCCTAAGCGTGGTTTCACGTTGAGTGCTTTGGCTTCTGCCATCACGATGTCGAGCTCAGAACGCTTTTCTAAAACGATATAAACTTGATGACCTAATTTTTCACCGATAAGCGCAAGACGGACATATTCTCTGTCTTTGTAGCCGTTACACACGATCACTGCGCTGGTTTTTTCACTGAGCGCCAATACCGTAAGTAACTCAGCTTTACTGCCAGCTTCTAAGCCTAGCTGTTTTTTATCACTTGCCGCTTGGCTTGCAATCAGTCCCTCAATGACTTCTTTTTGTTGGTTTACTTTAATTGGGTAAACCAATAAATAATCTTCTGGGTAGCTGTAATCAGTAATCGCCTGATTAAACGCACCAACAATATTATGTACACGCTGCTCTAGAATTTGTGGAAAACGTACTAGCGCAGGTAGGGTATAACCCTCAGATTTAATTTGTTGTGCAATGTTTGTCAGAGTTACGGCGTGCTGTGGTTGCTGTTGGTTCGGCATCGCAGTAACCTCTCCCTGATCATTAATACCAAAGAAGCCTTGGCTCCAGTGGCGCACGTTGTAGCATTCACGTGCTTGCTCAGAAGAGATAAATTTGGTCATTCAAGTTCCTTAACATAAGTTAGAGTTCAGCCTGCAGTGCGCCATCATTGGCGGCTACTCACTGAGTGAAAGGTCTTATTAATTTTCGCGCATTAGACACAAATAGAGAGTCTCAGTCTAATGAGTTATTTTGCTCGTCAAGAGTGACAAATCTTACCCTCGGTTTAGTTGCGATATAACGTGAATTAAGTGAGAGTAAACAAGAAGTAGTAATTTCTATTCTCATGGTTATTTCTAGCTAACGTTCCATCAATACGCAAGGTTTGCTTCAATGACAATCAATCTTATTTATATCGTTTTAGGCTTATCACTCTTGGTCTTTGGTGCTGACCGTTTAGTCGCGGGTGCCTCTAAGCTAGCTGCAAGTTTTAATGTTCCAAGCGTCTTGATTGGGTTAACGATAGTGTCATTTGGTACTAGTGCTCCTGAGCTTACTGTCAGTATTCAGTCAGCAGTTACGGGGCAAGGTAGTCTCGCTTTTGCTAATGTGTTAGGCAGCAATACCTTTAATATTCTGTTTATACTCGGTGTATCTGCACTGATAGCGCCACTGGTAGTTTCACAAGAATTAGTGAAACGAGATATTCCAATGCTAGTGATCGCCAGTTTTATTGTCACTGCATTAGTCTGGGATGGCAGGCTCAGTCAGTTAGACGCAGCATTATTGTGCTCGCTTTTGTTATTTTATGTCGTTTATTTGTTTACCCAAGGCCGCGTGCTTAGTAATAAGAATAATGAACCGACGCCATCACAACAACCAAACCGTTGGCGTGAGCGCGCAGTTAGCATGCTGCTATTTATCGTAGGGCTTGGCTTGTTAATCCTTGGTGCAAAACTTATGGTGGATAATGGGGTGCAACTAGCCCGTGCTTTAGCAGTGGATGAAGTAATGATTGGCTTAACTATTATCGCGATTGGCACGTCGCTACCAGAAGTGGTTACCTCAATCATGGCGAGTATAAAAGGGCATGCTGATATTGCGGTAGGCAATGTTATTGGTAGTAATTTATTCAATTCATTGGGTGTACTTGGCGTGACAGGACTTATCAGCGCAACTCCTTTAGAAGTGACAAGCCGTATGCTGAGTATTGATATTTCAGTCATGATCGTTGCAACGATACTTTGTACGCCATTACTTATTTCTGGGTTAATGCTCAGTCGCAAAGAGGGAGGCATCTTATTTATAGGCTACGTCGCATACTTTGTTTACACTTTGATATAATAAAGTTTCAGAAGTTTCTGAAACTTTATTGAATTCATTAAAAGAATTGCTTAGTATGTTTTTGGAGTAAACAATAAATGAGAAAGGACAATGAAAATAATAACATCAGCAGTAATCGGGCTCGTCGCTTGTAGTTCAGTGGCCAGCGCCAATCAATCAGTTCATGAGCACAATTATCAATATGTGGAAATAAACGGCAACAAGCTTGCCTATGCTTGCAAAGGAGAGGGCGAAACAACGGCACTTTTACTTGCTGGAATGGGCCTTGATGCCCATGAAACCTACAAAAACACCATTCATAACATAAATCCAAAAGGCTATCGCTTATGTTTTTATGATAGAGCGGGCACCGGAAAAAGCACTTTTGCCAAGCCTCGAGTACGGACTATGTTGGAGCTTACACAAGAGCTTGAGGCATTCACTCAAGCCACTAAAATGGATAATTTGGTACTTGTACCTCACTCTTTTGGTGGTTTTGTAGCAAGAGCCTATGCCAACCGAAACCCTGAAAAAGTGAAAGGGATGGTACTTATTGATATCGCTCATGAGTCTTGGTATCACAATATGAAAAGTAAGATGTCCAAAGAAGCATGGAAGATCATGGATTGGATCGTCAACTGGGAGAGAGATACTCATTCACTAGAAGATTTGGAAGAAGCTTCTGCCCATACAGAGATGTATAAAATTAACCGGAAAATGCCAGTTACGATACTGTCGCGTGGGATCCCTCATGTGACTATCCGCTCTACCGGCATGAGTTATGCTGATGTTGATGTTTATACTCAAACGTCAAAAGATTCCCAGATAAAACTGCAAGAAATTGGTGACAATGTCACCTCTGTTACCATGAAATACGCTTCTCACCTATTTGATGAGACAGATCCATTTATTGCCATTAAATATATTGAAGAAATGGTGAATAAGGTACAATAATATTTTTTAACTTGAAAGGTTAGTGG
>NZ_JAKEVK010000126.1:0-13315 GCF_022398435.1 Pseudoalteromonas sp. Isolate6
CGGACACATTTTATCCTCTTATAAAATGAAATAAATCAATAATATCAAAAGTTTATGTTTTGGCATAAAGTTCGCCTCTCTTTCTGCATACAAACTAATAAAGAAGATACGTTATGTGGTTAAGTACTGCTTTTTTAATTTCACCCTTGATGATGTTGGCTGTAGCAACGGTCGTAGCGGTATTTGACTCGTTAATTCGAGGAGAATCATTATGATTAAAGACACAAGCGGACAAGACGAAGTGCTCCAAACTGGTAAATCCAAAAAGAAGCTTGGTCTTGTAATAGCGGGTGTTGTCATTATTGCAGCGCTTAGCGCACAAGTCGTGTTGGGTGGACCCAATGCTAGTAGCTCCGTGGCCAAAGATAGAGTGCAAATTGCAGCTGTGACTTTCGGCGAGTTTACCCGCGATATTGCCGCCACAGGTTTTGTGGTTGCTGCAAATGCACCACAAATTTACAGTCCGGAGCAGGGTTATGTCTCTTTACAGGTTAAAGCGGGTGATAGCGTGACTCAAGGTGAAGTGCTAGCAACGGTCAAAAGTCCAACTTTAACCAACCGGCTCCAACAAGAAGAAGCTGAGCTGCAAAGACTGAGTGGTGCGCTTGAAGGGAAGAAGTTGGATGTTAGACGTCAAAACTTGGCGTTAAATCGTTCCTTAGATCTTGCTCGCGTCGAACTATTAGCGGCAGATAGAGAAGACAGGCGAGCTCAGTTGTCTATTCAAAAAAACCTCATCAGCCAAATTGATTTAGAAGAAGCGCAAGACGACCTAGCGCGGGCAAAATTAAACTTCAATCATGCAGAGCAAGAAGTTGCGCTAGGCAAAGATACTTTGGCGTTTGAACTTAAATCTGTTGAGAATCAGCTTGAGCGGCAACGTTTAATTGTCGAGGAATTAAAACGTAAAGTTGCAAGTTTAGATGTGATTGCGCCAGTTTCAGGCATAGTCGGTAATTTATTAGTTGATCAAAATGCGCTTGTCAATGCTAACCAAGGGTTGATGAAACTCGTTGACTTAAGTGCTTATGAAGCCGAGCTGCAGGTTCCTGAAAGTTATGCGGCAGAGCTTGGGCTCGGGATGGCTGTCGAGCTTAGGATTGGCAACCAAAATATTTCTGGCGTGTTATCTGCGATTTCTCCAGAAGTAAATAACCGTGAAGTCACCACTCGAGTACGCTTTTCGGACGAAAACATTGATGGCATTAGACAAAACCAACGTTTGTCTGCTCGGATTTTACTAGAGCACAAAGAAAACACCTTAATGGTCAAACGTGGCGCTTTTATGAGTGAAGGTGGACACATTGCTTACAAAATAAGTGGTGATATCGCTGAGCGAATTGAGATCACTACCGGTACCGCAAGCATCAGTGAAGTTGAAGTGCTTAATGGTTTAAAGCAAGGCGATCAAATCATCATCAGTAGTTACGACGCATTCGAACGTGCGCCCAGTATCTTATTAAGATAAGAAGGAAAATAATAATGTTAGTTATGAATAATATCGGCAAGGTATACCAAACTGATATGGTGCAAACGCACGCGCTCAGAGACTTTAACCTGCAAGTAAATGAAGGAGAGTTTATCGCGGTAACAGGCCCTTCAGGCTCAGGTAAAACGACCTTCTTAAATATCGCAGGGATGCTAGAAGGGTACTCTAGTGGTCAATATATGCTAGATGGAATCGATGTTGGTAAGCTTAACGACAATCAAAGAGCTGATCTGCGAAATCAGAAAATCGGTTTTATTTTCCAAGGCTTTAACCTTATCCCAGATTTAAACTTGTACGAAAATGTTGAAGTGCCACTACGCTATCGTGGTATCAAGGCGGCTGAGCGCAAGCGCAGAATTGAAAACTGCCTCGAACAAGTTGGCCTTGCTGGCCGCGCAAAACATTTGCCACAACAGTTGTCCGGCGGACAGCAGCAGCGTGTGGCTATTGCAAGAGCACTTGCTGGTGAGCCACGATTCTTACTCGCCGATGAACCAACGGGGAATTTAGACAGTTTAATGGCGCGTCAGGTGATGGAATTACTAGAACAAATTAACCGTGATGGCGCAACCATAGTCATGGTTACCCATGATCCGGAGCTTGCAAGGCGTACACCAAGAAATATCCAAATTGTAGATGGACAGGTTGCAGATTTTACTTTGTATCAAGGTAAAGGTGCGGCTTCACAAGCGTTGAAATCTCAGGTAGGAGCGTAAGTTATGTTTGCCCATTACCTTGATTTAGCTTGGCGTAGCCTAAAAGCCACGCCACTTGCGACTAGCCTAATGGCGCTGGCTATTGCCATTGGCATTGGCGTCACTATGGTGAGTTTGTCTGTGTATCACATGATGTCCGCCGATCCAATTCCAAGCAAAAGTAGCAAACTCTATGCTGTACAGCTACAAGCGATGGATGAGGGACAAACCTATCATTCAGCTGATGATATTCCCTTTCAGCTGACATTTTTAGATGCGAAAAACCTGTATCAAACGCTAACCATCGACAAAAAAGTCGCGATGTTTAAATCTGGTTTTGCGGTTCATGTAAACAACCCCGAAGTGAGCCCCATGTTGCAAACGACACGGCTAATCACCCGAGAGTTTTTCGCCATGTTTGAGCTGAATTTTTTGTATGGTGGAGTGTGGAGCCAAAGCCAAGCAGACAATGCTGCACCAGTGACTGTTATTGACGAAACTATCGCACAAAAGTTATTTGGCCGCAGTGATGTGGTGGGAGAAAGTATTTATTTAGCGCAGCGAAGATATCAAGTCGTAGGGGTAACTAGAGAGTGGCAGCCAAACGTTAAAATGTATGACTTAAACAATGGCGCGTTTGCTGATGCCGAGCGTATCTTCATTCCCTTCAGTCATGCGGCAGCTTATGAGATTGATACTTGGGGAAATACAAACGGTTGGAAGCGCGAAGAGATTAACAACTTCACAGACAAAATGAATTCAGAAATGCTTTGGACTCAGTTTTGGGTTGAATTAGAGAATGAAAAAGAGCAACAAGCGTTAGCAACACAACTGGATAATTACATCCAAACCCAACAAGATTTGGGAAGATTTAACCGTCAAACACGAGAATTTTCACTTCGAAATGTCACTGAATGGCTTGAGTACAATAATGTAGTTAGTGAAGATAACAAAGTCATGATTGGTTTAAGTTTTATGTTCCTTGCTGTTTGCTTAGCCAATATTCTTGGATTGTTACTTGCGAAATTTCTTAAACGTGCCCCTGATGTCGGCGTAAGAAGAGCACTTGGCGCAAGTAAAACGCAAGTGTTTTACCAACACTTGGTTGAAGTGGCGTTGCTTGGTTTTATGGGGGGAGCGATAGGGATAGTTTTTGCTCAGTTTGGCTTATGGGGGATCCGTAAAACTAGCCATGTCTACGAAAGCCTTGCAACGATGGATGTCGCTATGCTGTTAGCTGCGCCGAGCATTGCTATTGTGACTTGTATTCTTGCAGGGCTTTACCCAGCTTGGATAGTGTGTAAAACATCACCAGCAACTTACTTAAAGGTGCAATAAGGAGAGTCCCATGTTGGAATTAAAACCCATTATCAATGCGCTATTGCGCTCTAAAGTTGGTGCCATACTTGCCATCCTACAACTTGCCTTGACGTTGGCAATTGTCAGTAATTCGCTGTCCATTATTAGTGAGCGCGTCACCTATCTCAATAAGCCAACAGGCTATCCAGAAGAGTCGATAATTACCTTCAGTGTCATGTCGTTTGACGACAAGATAGATGCAAATCAGCAGCTTATCGTTGATGAGAGAATACTAAACAGTATCCCTGGTGTTATAGAAGCTGTGGGAGTGAGCTCGGTTCCCCTTTCAGGAGGAGGTAGCAATTCTGGATTCAGTTTAACCCCTGAAGACGATAGTAAACATACCAATGCGGGCCATTTATACGCTAATGAGCAAGTGATCCGCACCTTGGGCGTAAAATTGATAGAAGGCCGTGATTTCACATCTGGTGATGTCTTGATCTCAAGCGAATATGCTAAGCAACCCGATGTTGTTATCGCCAGTAAGGCTTTTGCGGACGAGATATTTGGTGAGGGGAAAGGACTGGGCGAAACGATTTATTATGGTGGCGGTCCGTTAAAAGTTGTTGGGATTGTTGAGCGTATGACTAATGCTTGGCCGCGTTTTAACAATGCTGATCGCTTAATTATTTTTCCCATGGTGAATGCGAATGGATTTCAAGATTTCTTAGTTCGTACTGATCCTAGTCTGCGTGACGAAGTAATGAAAAAAATAGAGGCGGCGCTGCTTCAAGAAAACCCTAGTCGTGTGATCACTGGCATTAAAGGGCTTGATGAAGTTAAGGAAAGGTACAATTCGAAAGATATACTGATGTTGAGAATGTTGCTTGTACTCATTAGTGCACTGATAGCAGTAACTGCGCTGGGAATATTTGGTCTTACTCAGTTTAATATCAGTAAACGTACCAAGCAGATTGGTACTCGTAGAGCCCTAGGTGCGCGTAAATCAGCAATTGTTCGTTACTTTGTGGTTGAAAACCTCATTGTTTGTGCAATTGGCTTAGTACTTGGTACGGTGGCTACGATTTTCTTAGGACAAAAGCTGATGTCTTTGTACTCAGTGCCGCCACTAGAAGTAAGCTATATTTTAATAACGGCGCTTGGGCTTATCATGCTCTGTATCGCGTCAGTTATTTTTCCTGCTAAGAAGGCGGCGAACATTTCACCGAGTATCGCAACAAGAAGTGTATGACCCTTATGCCAGTAAGCAACCTAGTTGGCATTACTTTAACTTGCGTTGTTTAAGTTGTGCTAGTATGGGCAACATGTAATAACAAGAATAAAATCATATGGATAAAATCTTAATTGTGGATGATAACCCTGCAGTGCTTGATGCACTGTCATTGTTACTAGAGCTGCATGATTATCAAGTAGTTACCGCGAGCTCACCGTTAGAAGCAATTAAAGTGGTGTCGTTTCAGCAAATAGCACTTGTTATCCAAGATATGAACTTTAGTGCAGACACCACCTCAGGAGAGGAGGGAGCTGCGCTATTTCACCAATTGAAAGCACTCAATGCAAAACTCCCTATTATCTTATTAACGGCTTGGACTGAGCTCACCACGGCGGTTGAACTGGTAAAAGCCGGAGCGGCAGACTATCTAGCTAAGCCTTGGGACGACCAAAAGTTACTCACGACGATTGCAAATCTCGTTGCGCTTGGCGAGGCACATAAGCAAGTGGCAAACTTTGAACGGGCTGAACAAGAACGCCAACAGTTTAATCAAGGGGCGGATTTATGCGGGGTTGTGTATAAATCTGTGGCTATGCAGCGAGTCATAGATATGGCGCTGCAAGTTGCCAAATCTGATGTGTCAGTATTAATAACCGGTCCAAATGGTAGCGGTAAAGAAAAAATCGCGGAGATCATTCAGGCGAACTCACCACTAAAAAACCAACCCTTTGTCAAAGTGAATGCAGGCGCGCTCCCAAGTGACTTAATCGAAGCTGAGTTATTTGGTGCTGAGAGCGGTGCTTATACCGGTGCGAATAAGCAGCGGATTGGCCGCTTTGAAGCCGCTGATAACGGCACGTTATTTTTGGATGAGATTGGCAATTTACCTCTCCCTGAGCAAACGAAGTTGCTACGTGTTTTGCAAAGTGGCGAGTTTGAGCGGTTGGGGTCAGTCGAGACAAAAAAAGTCTCGGTTCGTGTCATCTCAGCAACGAACGCGGATCTGCTAGCGGATATTCGAGGGGGGAAATTCCGTGAGGATCTATATTATCGCTTAAATGTTATCGAGCTAAACTTACCCGCGTTGTCACAGCGAGTGGATGATATTTTACCTTTGGTTGCACATTTTTTACCTGCAAGAGTACTTACATCGGATGCTCAGCAAGCATTATCTCAACACCTTTGGCCTGGCAATGTACGGGAGCTCGAAAATGCCTGTAAACGGGCGGCGGTATTGAATCCTGATGGCGAACTCAGTGCGAAGGATTTTGGTCTTGATGTGCAGGCAAATACAGCACAAGTTAGCGTATCACAAACCATACGAGAACCCAGTAAAGAAGAATTGGAGCAGGCGCTAAAGACTCATCTGGGCGTGATTGCGAAAGTAGCACGACATTTCAACATGAGTAGACAAGCGCTTTATCGTCGCTTGCAAAAGTTTGGCATTGAATATTAAGGACAATAATGACGACCTCGCAGCAACATGCATTGATCATTGCCATCAGTATTATTATTGGCCTTATTCCTTTATGGTTCTTACTCGATGATCGCAGCGGTTTCATTGTAATAGTATTGGGTTCCGTCAGTGTTGCGCTTGTGCTGTATAAACTATTTATGCGTGAAAACAAAGCGGGATGGGAGGCATTAGAAGTCGGCTTGATGAACTTTAAGGATGGGGAGTTTTCTACGTCCATTACCTATAACGCTAATAATGAACTCGGTCGACTGTGTCAGCTATTCAATGAAACAGCAAAGCAGTTGCGAGATGAGAAACAATGGATTTATCAGCGTGAGTTGATGCTAGATAAAGTGCTTGAGTCTTCACCTCAGGTACTTTTACTCGTCAACTCACAGGATGTGGTGGTATTTGCCAACAATAGTGCTAAAACGTTTTTTAACTGTGAGCATCGCCTTGAAGGTGAGCGTTTTAGTAGGTTGTTATCCGAAGTTCCGGACGAACTTCAGCAAGCTGCAAATAACCAACTTGATGGCTTGTTCTCAATACAAAACAGCAGTGGTGAGTCGCAAATGTGGCATCTCGCCAACGGTGAGTTATTACTCAACAACCACTTTCACAAATTATATATTTTTAAGCAATTCACTCGAGAGTTGAGCCGCCAAGAAGTGCAAGTTTGGAAGAAAGTGATCCGCATCATTAGCCATGAGTTAAACAACTCATTAGGGCCTATTTCATCTATGCTGCACAGCGGACAGATCTTGGCTGAACGCGTGGATGAACCTAGGCTAAGTCGAGTCTTTGCGACGATAGAAGAGCGCATTGTGCACCTTAGCGAGTTTGTTCAGGGCTATGGTAAGTTCGCCAAACTTCCTTTGCCAAACATTGGATCTGTGGATTTGCAGGTTTTGTGTGAGCGGCTGCAAAGCCATTGGTCATTCCAATATCAGCTTAATCAAACGCAATTACAGGCGGACACGACACAGTTAGAACAGTTACTTATTAATTTGATAAAGAATGCGACTGAGTCTGGCTCAGAGATAGAGGAAATCTGTGTTCAATCAGAGCAGCGCAGCGACGAAGCTTATATTTGGGTGCTCGATAGAGGCGAAGGCATGAGTGACACCGTGATGGCGAACGCCTTAATTCCATTTTACTCTACCAAAGCGTCAGGAACAGGGCTTGGTTTAGCGTTGTGCAGAGAAATTGTGGAAGCACACAACGGTAAGATCAGCCTCTATAATCGCGAAGGTAAAGGTTTGTGCGTCGAAATTCGGTTACCGAACAAATTATCCTGAGTTTAACTCAGGATAATAAACTTAAGACTGAGCTCATCAATTATTTTGGTGGATCAATCGAATGGTTAATGCTGGCGTTAACCCTAAACCACCCTGCAATTGAATAGCGCTTTTCGTTGGCAACCAGTACTTCATGAGGAAATTCATCACTTAAAAAGGTAACTAGTGTGCCGTAACTTGGCAGTACCGTTGTGAGTATTTCGTCGTGATTATCGGGATTGTAAACAACTAGTTCGCCGCCATTGTCTGACGCCCAAGACTGATTTAAGTACAATACTGTGGTCAAAATTCGGTTGGTCTTTCCCTTAAAGGCGTCCATATGCTTTTTGTAAAACGCCCCAGGAGGATAAATGGCAAAGTGGCTTTCATAACTAAAAAGTCCCATAAACAGCCGTCTGTTTAAATAGGCCTTTAGCTCGCCCATGTAGTTGAGCCAAACAGATTCCAACTCATTGCTGGTATCTAACCAGTGAATTTTATCTCTGCGAATTTTGTTATTTTGCTCGTGAGAGGCTAAACGACCAATTCCAGCTTGCTTAAAGTCGTCACTGCTGAGCTCTGCTATTCTCAATTCTAACTTGGATAAAATGTCGGGACTGACGAAATTTGGCAAAATACTAATGCCTGTGGTTTGTAAGTCCTGAGCTAATTTCTCGAACGGAAATTCTAAGTCTAAATCTAACAATAGCGATGCCTCTGAAAAAGGTCTTTTTACCGCTTTGTTTGGTACCGATCCAGCGAGTTAATTTCACCTTGTCGATAAGCGAATTTTGTTAATGATGTTTTCACTGGCGGCTTCGATTAAATCAAGCACATGTTCAAAGCCATGTTCACCGCCATAATAAGGATCAGGTACTTCACGCTCAGCCATGTCACCAAACGCTAAAAACAGCTGAACTTTATGCGCTAAGTCGTTAGGACAAATGGAGAGTAGATCGCGGTAATTAGCGTTGTCTGCACACAAAACTAAGTCGTAATCTTCAAAATCACTGGGTTTTACTTGCTGCGCTGATATGCCTGAAAAGTCATACCCTCTTGCGCTGCCTGCTGCGACACTTCGTGGATCTGGAGGGTTACCTTGATGATAGCCAATGGTACCAGCAGAATCGATACGGATTGTTAACTCTGTTGCTTCGAGTTTGTGCTTTAATACCGCCTCCATAGTTGGAGAGCGGCAGATATTGCCCATGCAGACGACTAAGATACTAGAAATTGCGCTCATATTGTTGCCCTTCAAGTACGCTTTTATACCAATAGTATTCATTCTCCAAGTCTACCGACTTTTTAATTCAGAGCAAAATATAAGGCGCCGGCTAATACCAACAGTATTAGGGCGCCAAATTTAACTCGTTAGTTTGGAAGGGTTTCGTGAGGACCGAATACCTCATAGAATATTTGCTCGGCTTGTACACCGGCATTCAGCAGTTGGGTTTTGATAAAGCGCATAAAGGCAACCGGGCCGCATAGGTAGAACTCTCCGCCTGTTAGCGGCAAAGTATCTTTGATTGCATTGATATCCATCAGTCCGGAATGCGTATCGTCGGCTTCTGACTCCAACCAAGTAACCACATTAAACTCTCGGATATTGCTACCAAGCTCGTTGATTTCTTGGTTGAAACCTAAGTCACTGTGAGTTTTATTCGCGTGTAAAAAATGTGCTTCGACTTCAGGTGAATGTTGGCTATGAACACCAAGCATGCAAAGCATAGGGGTTATTCCAACCCCAGCGCTAATATATACCTTCGGACTGGCTGTGTGTTGTCTGACAAAGTCTCCAGCTGGTGGAGTGAGCTTGAGGGTGTCGCCCACTTTAAGCGTATGAAGATATTGCGATACGGCACCGTCGTGTTTAGTCGAAATTCTAAGATACGAACCATTGGGGGCAACAGACAAAGAGTATTGGCGGATCTGCTGAAACCCTGCCACTTCTTTTGGTACAAAGACAGAAACAAATTGTCCAGCTTGGTAATGAGGTAGGGCTTTACCGTCGACTGGTTTGAGATAAAAGCTCTTAATATTTTCAGTATTGCTTATTACCTTTTCAATCGTAAATTCACGCGTTCCTTGCCACCCACCTTGCTGATCAAGTGCGGTTTGATACAGACCATGCTCTGCGGTGATAAATAAATCTGCTAAAAACTGGTAGGCACTAAGCCAAGCTTGCTCTATTTCGTCTGTGAATTGTTCGCTGAACTCGGCTTTGAGTGTTGCAATTAAATGCCGGCCAACAATAGCGTATTGCTCAGGTAAGATCCCAAGGCTAACGTGTTTATGGTTGATACGTAAAATGGCGTCACTGAGTACTTCTGGTTGATCAATATAATTGGCATAGGCTGCTAATGCCGCAAATAGTGCCAACGGCTGTTTTCCCGAAGCCTGATGCGATTGGTTGAATACCCCTTTCAGCTCAGGGTGTTGATTGAACATATTATGATAAAACTTGGCGGTGATCTCGGGACCGACCTGAGCCAATAACGGTGCACTTTGTTTTACCAACTCAATCGTGTTGTTTGTAAGCATTAATATCTCCAATTTGAGAGTAGAGTTAACCCATTCGCCCATCGACGCGTTTTTGTACCAGCATGGGCGCGAAGGTAATGAAAAAAAGCATAAAACCAAAAACCCAAGCCACGGCACTTAACAGCCATGCATTGTGCGGGTTTATAAAGTGAATAAGGAATGCGCGGATAAGACCTGATGCCGCGATACAGATAAACGCCAGTATAGTTGTCGTGCCTACCTGTAATAGTCGACCAGTGTGGCCCAAGGTAACGCGAGTCATCATGGCTAAGATCATTAATCCCATGCCATTAATTGCCACTAAGTGAAGATGGCTGCGCAAATGCTCTGGTGCAAATGTGTTGTTGTATGCGCTAAGTATTAAACCCACTGCGATTGCACAGTATGAAAGATATAATGACCAAAGCAGTGGTACGTTAAATAATTTACAGTTAAACCAATAGGTTGCTCTTATCGAGTGCAGTAGCCCAAGGAGCAGGAGTGCAACACTTAAATAGTGAGTATTTGGTATCGCAAACTGCAGGATATAGGTGAAAACGCAGATGATGGCGAGGTAGAAAATCGTCCTGTCTAACCTTGGAGTATGTGGTTTTTGTGCTTGCTGTAATCCTCGGGCAATAAAAAATGGAATAACGCGGCCACCCACTACACCAATCAACAGCATGTAAGCAACTAGCGTTGCTTGGCTTATAGCGCTCAGCAATAAGAAGTGCTGGTTGTGAAGTAAAATCAAAAATATGATGTTGCAGCCACACAACATACTTACAGCAAAAATAAAAACACGATTGTTTTTGGATTTTGCATCAACAATTACGGTCGTTAAATTGATTAGAACAATGAGCCAAAAACCCAGTTGTAGTAGCAAGGTGATGATGATTGATGAATTTGCCACAAAAAAGCTCAGCCTAGCAGCACACCAGATAATACAGAGTGACAGCAGTGCGCCACCATGTAATGTCTGTCTTTGCGTCCAATTTTTTGCCGCGGTTAGCAAAAAACCGGCGACGACAGCACCGCCAAAGCCAAATAGCATCTCGTGGGCGTGCCAATAGGTCGCTGGGTAATCATTACGCCAAACAACATTGCCATTGAGCAATAAAGCCCACACAGAAATACTCACGACAGCGAATAGGCCCGCGAGTAAAAATAGTGCTCTAAAGCCGAGCATCAACACGGGCCAAGTAGATGGTGTATACCAACACACTGCTTTTGGGCTGGGCTCTTCTAATTGGATTAAACTCATTTATTTAACCTCCAAACCTAGGTGGTATAGACAAACAAGGCGGATGACGTAGGCAAGCTTAATCAAGGCAGCCAATACGATAGTACTAATATGCGCTGCAATTTGTGAGAAAAGGCTGAAGCTTTCAACGCTAAAAAAACTCACTTGCAGTGACAGCATAAACGCTGCGAGAGATGTGAAAATGGCGATGTTGCTAAATCTTAAAAGCTGGTATGCGCGGCTCATCGTTAACTCTGCGAATGTTGATATATAGACTATCTATTGCAGGTGTTACGCCAACTTTAAAATTTCATATAAATCAATGCTTTAGATTTACCTTGTTGATGTTTGAGTCAAATTGACCTACCTTAAGTAGTGTTTATTTGAATAAGTTGAGTCTTTTTGACATGAATTCGTTAGAACTCTCCAAGTTACTTGAGCTTAGTATGTCGTTGTCACGACTTTCGTTAGCACAAGAGGGGCGCGAGGTTAAGCAATACGCTAAGTCCTTGCTATCAGCATTGAGTCAATCTGTTACCGCTGATGCCATCGCCATTCTCTATGGCGATCAGCATGCATTAACGATTCTAGCTTGCAATGGGTTGAGTGCGGACGCTGTTGGGCGGCAGTTTTTGCTCTCAGAACAACCTAGATTGATGTCTATTTTCGAGTCTGACGAGCTAGTTAGTTTTCCTGCCAATAGCAACTTACCGGACCCCTACGATGGACTGCTACTAGCTGAAGAAAGTCGCTTGCCAGTGCATGCCTGCATGGGATTCAAGGTCGCACTGCAAAGTAGTGTCTTATTGGTAACGTTCGACTGCCTTAAACCTGATAGCTTTGAGCACTTGTCTGACGTTTATATGAAAACCCTACAAACAATTGTCTCAAGTAGTGCATTACGTATGTTTGAGGCTGAGCGTCTCTATGAGCAAGCACGTTCATTTACACATACCCAATCCCAAAAGTCCGTTAAAAAGCAAATCTTGGTAGGAGAGAGTGCGGTGATGCACTCGCTTAAATCAGAAATTGAACTGGTAGCTGGCTCTGAGTTTAATGTCCTTATTCAAGGTGATACGGGAACGGGTAAAGAGTTGGTAGCAAAACATGTACACTTTAATTCCCAGCGAAATGACAAACCGTTTGTACAAATTAACTGTGCGGCGCTTCCTGACTCGATAGCAGAAAGTGAACTCTTTGGTCACAAAAAAGGGGCGTTTACTGGTGCCGATAAAGACCGATTAGGCAAGTTTGCAGCCGCAGATGGAGGCACACTGTTTTTGGATGAAGTTGGCGAACTGAGCCTGACTTTACAGAGTAAACTCTTACGTGTGCTGCAAAGCGGCGAGGTGCAAGCGGTAGGTGCTGACCGTATTCATATTGTCGATGTTAGAGTAGTTGCTGCCACTAATCGCGACCTAAAAGAAGAGGTGAAACGCGGAAAATTTAGGGCGGATCTTTATCATCGCTTGAGTGTGTACCCTTTATTTGTTCCTCCACTGACCGAAAGACTGGATGATATACCGTTGCTGGTTGGGTTCTTTTTAGAGCAGCTTAGAGGCACACTCAATGCAAAACAAGTGGTGATGGATAGGCAAGCACTCAGCCGGTTAATGCATTACGATTGGCCGGGTAATGTCAGAGAGCTTGAGCATTGTGTCAGTCGTGCAGCGTTAAAAGCTAAGCACCAACAGTGGCAGGCTAATATCATCGAGATCCATGACATAGATATTGAGCCAAAACACAATCAACAAAAACGGCAAGCTGATCGCCTTATTAAGGAAGAGAAAGCAGATCCTGTTACCATGAAACTCGCTGTAGAACTACTACAAAAAGATATGATCGTTAACGCGATGGAACGTAATGGGTTAAATTGGTCGGCAGCTGCGAGAGAGTTGGAAATGGATAGAGCAAATTTAGTTCGACTAGCTAAGCGTTTAGGGCTAGATGTTAAAAAGCAGATGAGCTGAGTAACCTGAGCTGCTTTTGTGAGTTTCAATAACTTAGCCTGTTTCTTATTCTGAGTTCAGATTGAATTCAAGCTATTCAAAAAATGAAACCCGAAATGTAATGAAAATTGTTATTAATACTCTTATAAGTTG
>NZ_JAKEVK010000127.1:0-13214 GCF_022398435.1 Pseudoalteromonas sp. Isolate6
GTTTTGAATTTAGAAACCTTTATTCAGCTTGCAAATAATGACGCTTTAGCAGCTTCGAAAATAGCGGCAATAGCAGGGTGTCGGATTTTTCTTTCCGCCGAAATTGCATAAAATTTTTGCTTTACTTCAGGCAGAGTACCGAAGGCCTCAACATGAAAAGTTTCAACAATACTCTGTGCTATTGCAGATGGCATAAAAAAGGCGCCTAACCCTGATTGTCCAAATGACTTAAGTAGTGCGCTGTCATCAAATTGTGCCACGATATTTGGACGAATATTCTTATCACTCAGCCAAAAGTCGAACTCTTTTCGGATTTCATGCTGATTAGTAGGTAGTAGTAAGGGCGCTTCACTTAGCGAATTAGGAAAATCTTTGCGGTACTGCTCAGCCAAAGACGGGGCAGCAAAAAAAGTAATGCCACTCTCCCCAAGAAAATGATTGTAAGCTTTAACGCTCAAAGCACCTGTAACCGGCACATCACTTAACACTAGATCAACTTTGTGTACTGCCAGATCAGCCAGTAAACTTTCGACCGGCCCCTCCAAACTAGTTAACCTAATTTCATGATCTATGGTCAATGCAGGCGCTATAATCTTATGCACTATTGTTTTGGGTAACCCGCTAGATGCAGCCACAATAAAGTCAGCGGGCCCAACCGTACCGCTTCCTCGGATCACATCACCCAGCTCATTCCCAAGCTCAAAAATCTCATCAGCATAACGCAGGACGAGATGCCCTGTATCGGTCAAGCGTAACCCTCGGCCTTCTTTTTGAAAAAGCGCGCAGCCAATACGCTCCTCAAGAAGGGATAATTGTCCACTGATTGTCTGCGGAGTAATATTGAGTTTTGTACTTGCTCTGGCGATACTTCCCTCGTGAGAGACAACCCAAAAATACTTCAAGTGCTTGTAATTGATCATATCTTGCATTGACACATTCCTTACAATAAAGCTCGTTTTATTCGAACTATATACATATAACAAACGATTTAAATTTAATCATTACAAGTTATACGATTTGATTTAAAGAAATGATTTTCAGCGAAACGATAGCCAAAGAAAGAATATGAGTGTCAAAAATGATAGTGATCTTTAATGGAGCCCAAACGCCAAATCTTGCCAGTAATGAGATCCAGAGCAGAATTGAAGCGAAGGTGCGGCTGGCGTTGGGAAGATATGAAAGTGACATAGAAAAAGTCAACATTCAGCTTGAAAAAATTGACTCAGAGGAAAACGAAAAAAAAATACGATATGTCTGTATGATTAGAGCAAAATTAACCTCAAAAAAGCAGATAGAAATCTCTGAAACAGCAAGGCAAATTGAGGTCGCAATTAGCGCTTGCATTCGTAGAATTGGTCGGTACGTAAAACGCGCCTTCTATCTACCAGACAACGCCAAAAGACATATTCGCTGAGCATCAGATTCTGTGCATTAGGAGACAGATATTGAGGTGAGCATTGTTAGGGATTAACCCTATCGTGAGACAACCTTGAAAAATATCCGAATTTCCCACCAATAGAAACTCGGATTATGGCTGTATATAAACACTAAAGATATTAAGTTCAGTAAAGTCTATATTGTTACCACATGCCATTGGTATGCGAGGCTAGCGCCAGCCAATGAGCATGCTAATAAAAAGTTCATTACCTCTTTTGAGCTAAGTGAGCGAGACTCCCGAGAAAAATGCTTAGCATGTAATCTCATACCTAGTGGTTGCAATTCTTTTTCATGCTTTGGCAATGCAATTAATCCAGCAAATAGCATAACTAAACAAAGCATATAACTACCTTGCACGATAAAGAATAGAGTAAGTGAAAATGCGGTGATAGAAAAAATCCAAGAAATGAATTTAAACATAGCAGCTCCGTTTGCTATCAGTGTTACCAGTTCGATTTTACAATCATCAAGCTGGCTAGTTTCTAATTTTAATACAGAGTTTAGAGCTATTAGTTTAAAAGCACAAGCAGACTAAAGTATTAGCCCTTATTTTCGAACAATTCCTTCATAAATTCATAGAATGCCTCTGCCTTGCGTGTCTTCAGCGAGTGCTGTGGCCTGACAAACCAAATAGGTGCGTCGCCACTTTCGAGACAACCTGGAATAATAGGCACTAACTCACCCCGTTTTAGGTTATCTCTGATGGCGATGTGAGATTTAACTGCAATACCGTGGCCAGCCAAGGCGGCAGAAGTCATGTTGTCTGAGTTTGAAATCGTAAAACGAGTTTTTGCGTTAAAGTGTACAATTCTACCATTTGGTTCTTTTAACTTAAATTCTCGTTGCCAAGGTAAGCATACAAAAAAGTGATTTTGTAATTCGCTGATATTTTCAGGCATGCCATAGCGGTCAATATAGCTCGGCGCTGCACATAATATCCGGTGGTTATCGCATAGCTTTCTCGCCAATAACCCCGAATCAGCCAGCTGCCCAACACGTATCGCAACATCTTGAGCACCTTCAACTATGTTTACAAACTGGTCATTGATCAGGAAATCGAGTGCTAACTGTGGGTGCGCTTGCTCAAATTGACTAAGATTTGGCATCACAAATTGTGAAAACACCCAAGGCGGCATAGTGACACGAAGTAACCCACTCACTGCTGAGCCCCTTGCACCTATTTCATGCTCAGCATCATAAAGCGCCTCTAATATATGCTCCACCCTCTCTCTAAAAGTACTTCCGGCAGGGGACAATGTTAGCGTACGACTATCTCTAAACAGCAAAGTCGTGCCTAAATGTTGTTCTAACTTATTAAGACGATGACTAACTGTCGCAGGCGAGAGCCTCAATTGCTTCGCAGCATTAACCACTCCTTGATGCTTAATAATAGCTAAGAATGTTTCGAGTTCAGCGATTGAATACATGTCGATTTAGTTTTTTCGAATCTTACTTTCGAATATGCGCGCTTTGTTTAAATTTATCAAATAAATATACTGCTTCTCATCGCAACTAAATTGGAATTATCAATGAAACGCACCTTAATTAGTCTATTCGTTATGTTAGGAAGCCTAATGCCGAATATTAGCCAAGCCAACTCAAAGGTTGAACGCCCGGAAGTTATTTTCTTCGATGTCAATGAAACCTTACTTGATTTAGAGTCAATGAATAAACCAGTTAGCCAAGTTTTGGCGGGTGATGAGTCCCTATTACCCCTTTGGTTTTCCACTATGCTACATCACTCGTTAGTGACTACAGTAAGTGGTGATTATCAAGATTTTGGCAAGATAGGCGTTGCCGCGCTACAGATGGTTGCAAAAAACAAAGGCCTAACGATAACTGACGCACAAGCTAAGCAAGCAATTGTGCCCGCCCTGCTCTCTTTGCCCCCGCATCAAGATGTCATTCCAGCGCTAAAACGGCTCAAACAAGCAGGCTTTAAACTCGTGAGTTTAACCAATTCATCGAATGCAGGAGTTAAAGCGCAGTTTGAAAATGCCGGTCTAATTACCTATTTTGATCAACGCTTGAGTATTGAAGATATTAAAGTGTATAAGCCCGACCTTAGAGCCTATGAGTGGGCGTTACAGCAACTAAATATTCGCCCAGATCAAGCGCTAATGGTGGCGGCTCACGGCTGGGATGTTGCCGGCGCTAAAGCCGCGGGCATGCAAACTGCGTTTATTGCAAGACCACAAAAGCAACTTTATCCACTGGCAAAGGCACCAGATTACGTGCTGACTGATTTAACAAGTTTGGCTGATGAACTCACCACTTCTGAAAACGAGTAGTATTAAAAAATATCCGTAGGCAACCTGACACTAGCAGATAAAAATGGTAAAGGCATATCGGGACTTGAACTAAATCGGCTATGTGAGCCTTCTTGCACCACCAGCGTGTCTGGTAAAGGGCTCAAACGTAGGATAGTGTTTGCGAATAGACAACTTAGCCTTATGACTGATTAATTGAGTACTGCCAACTTTGTCAGTACTCAATTAATAGAATAACTTAGGTTATTAGAAAAACCCTAAAGGACTGGTGCTATAGCTCACCAAGAGGTTCTTGGTTTGTTGGTAATGATCCAGCGCCTTTTTATGAGTTTCTCTGCCAATGCCTGATTTTTTATAACCACCAAATGCCGCGTGCGCAGGATACATATGATAACAGTTAGTCCAGACGCGACCCGCTTCGATTTGGCGACCAAATTGATATGCGCGATTCATATCTCTAGTCCACACCCCAGCACCTAAACCAAACTCAGAGCTATTCGCCAATTCCAACGCCTCCGCTTCATCTTTAAAAGTACATAAAGAGATCACCGGACCAAATATTTCCTCTTGGAATACCCGCATTTGGTTATGCCCTTTTAACAGCGTCGGCTGAATATAAAAGCCTTTATGATAACCCTCGCCAAGCTCTGCGACTTCGCCACCAATTAACACTTCAGCCCCCTCCTTCTTGCCAATATCAATATAGCTAAGAATTTTATCAAATTGAGCTTGTGAGGCTTGTGCACCAACCATGGTTTCTGTATCAAGCGGATTACCGCGTTTAATCGCCTTGGTGCGTTCGATGACTTTGGCTATAAAGTCATCGTATATATCTTCTTGCACGAGCAATCGCGATGGACAAGTACATACTTCTCCTTGGTTAAAGTAGGCCAGCACCGCGCCTTCAATACACTTGCTTAGGTAATCATCGTCAGCTTGCATCACATCACTAAAGTAGATATTGGGCGACTTACCTCCCAGCTCCACCGTTGAGGGAATGATATTTTCAGCGGCACATTTTAGGATGTGAGAACCCACAGGAGTCGAGCCTGTGAACGCAATTTTTGCGATACGTGTACTCGTAGCAAGCGCTTCACCTGCCTCTTTCCCAAAACCATTCACAACATTAACCACGCCACTTGGTAATAAATCAGCGATTAGTTCCATCAACAACAAAATAGACGCAGGCGTTTGCTCCGCAGGTTTTAGCACTACGCAATTCCCAGCTGCGAGAGCGGGTGCCAGTTTCCAAGCGGCCATAAGTAGTGGAAAGTTCCATGGGATGATCTGCCCCACAACGCCCAGAGGCTCATGAAAATGATAGGCCACTGTTGACTCATCAATTTCACCAATGGCTCCTTCTTGAGCACGAATGCAACCTGCAAAATAGCGGAAATGATCAGCAGCAAGCGGTACATCCGCGGCTAGCGTTTCACGTACAGCTTTACCATTATCCCATGTCTCGGCCACCGCTAGGTATTCAAGGTTTGCTTCCATTCGGTCTGCGATTTTGAGTAATATATTGCTTCGCTCAGTGACCGAAGTTTTACCCCACTCAGCCTTTGCGGCATGGGCGGCGTCAAGTGCCAGTTCAATGTCTGCATTATTTGAGCGCGGGATCTGACAAAACACTTCGCCATTAACAGGACTAATATTGTCGAAGTACTGACCGTTAACGGGTGGCGTCCACTCACCGCCAATAAAGTTTTGATATTGAGACTTAAAGCTGACGACTGCACCTTCAGTATTTGGGTTTGCGTATATCATTTTTACCTCTGCAACTTGTGTTATTTATTTGGGCTTCATTCGTCCCAGTTTTGTTTTTACCAATATTTGACATTAGCCAAATTCACCTTTAAAAACTTAACTTAGGGTCTCGGAATGTATACGCACAGTCCAAAAGTAACCGAGAAGGAGTGCATTGTTTGCAGATCTCTAAACATCGCAGTCGTGTCGAACGCTTAGTTGAAAACAAGATAAGTTTTGCCGCCAATCACGTAGAGCTGAGCGTCTATGACACTTACGAAAGTACCAATGGAGTCAAACTCGCCTCTAATGAAGTGTTGTTTTGTGCAATGATCACGGGCAAAAAAGTGATGCACGTAGACAGTTGTGACTATCACCAGCCCTTTTTACCTCATCAAAGCTTCGTATTGGCACCAGAACAAACCGTATTTATAGACTTTCCCGACGCCAGCTTATCCGCTCCCACCACCTGTTTAGCAATTGAGATCAGTCGAGAGAAAATTAATACCGTGAGTGAGAAGTTAGCGCTTTCGCTTCCTAGTGATTTTAATTATCAAAAGCAGCTGGTTCACACCGAGCATAACTGGCAAACCCAGCACTGCTTGGGGCGATTGCTCCATCTGTTCAGTGAGAATGAGGCTGAGCGGGGGTACTTTATCGATTTGGCAATGGACGAACTAATTGCAAGACTACTACAGCAACAAAGCCGAGATCTGCTGTTAGGCGCAGTAAAACAAACACCAGATCAAAACGGTTTGTATCAAGCGATGCATTATTTGGAGACGCATTTAGACGAGCCATTAGATGTAGAAAAGCTCTGTAAAATTAGCTGCATGAGTAGAAGCCGCTTTTTCAATCAATTTAAAAAGTCATTTGCGACGACGCCACAGCAGTGGCTCCAAGCACGAAGACTAGCTGAAGCAAAGGCAAAACTAAAAGCAGGAATTCAGATCACCACAATTAGTTTTGCACTCGGCTTTAAACATCCAAGTCAGTTCAGTCGAGCGTTTAAACAAGCCTTTAATATCACGCCAAAGGACTATCAACTTCAGGCACTAAAAGCCGATAAAAACGACTGGTTACTCCGTTAGTCCAGCCAAAACCCTGTTGCACCACGTATTCTCCGCCACTTGCCTGTTTATCCGGTTCAACCACATTATACTTCTCAAGCAAACAGCCGATTTGCTCAAAGCCGGTTTCAACAGCATAAAGCCATGCTTGCATAATCTTATTCGCGAGTTGATTTTGACCATATGCCCTTAAACCTGACACTGCAAACCACTGCAGTGGTGCCCAGCCATTAGGACTGTCCCACTGCTGTGAAGTAGTGACTAAGGTACTAACCAATCCACCTTGCTGCAAAAACTCTGCCTCGAGTTTTTTGCCAATATGCTCTGCCTGCTCGGGTGTAACCAGCTCAGCAAACATAGGCACAACGCCCGCTAGAGATTCAACTGTGGTACGCGCATAATCATTAAGATCCACATCGAAAAACCAGCCTTTTTTATCACACCAACAATATTTCTGTATCAGTGCACTGCGATTTGACGCTAAATTGGCATAGTACTGAGCTTGCGTTAGCTCGTTTAATTTCTCAAAACACCGCGCGATTTGCGACTCAAGCAATACCAGCAGTGCATTTAAATCCACAGGGATAATGTCCGTCGTACGAATGCTCGCTAAATCGTCAGCGTTTGCTAACCAGCGGCTACTAAAGTCCCACCCCGACTCACAAGCCGCACGAATGTGCTGATAAAACGTTTCGCTGTCCGTAACCGCTGCGGCTAATTCTATATCCTCAATAAAAGACTCTGGTCGCGGTGCTGCAAGCGGATCCCAGTAGCGATTCAGTTTGCCCCCACACGGCATGATTACGACTCGGTACTGCGCTTTTTTATCCGTGCAACTCAAACCCTCTCCGGTCTGCCAAAACTGATGTTCTTTCAGTAATGCCTGAGTAACTCGCGACAGCCACTGCTTATCATGAGACTTTTCCTGCCACAGTAAATCAACCATTAATGCCGTTACAGGTGGCTGGGAGCGACTTTGGTAATAATCTCGATTACCGTTAGGTACATGTCCAATACGATCAATAAGACTCACAAAGTTATCTAACATTCCCTCTACGAGATCGCTTCTGTTCGCATCCAAAAGCCCGAGTGCCGTAAAGTAGCTATCCCAGTAATAAATCTCGTTAAAACGTCCACCCGGTACAACATACTGATGGGGTAAAGGTAACAAGGAACCTTTAGCAACGGTGCTCGGCTTTCTAGATAAACGCGACCACAGCGCACTGATATACTGCTGCGCACTAGTAAAGTCTGGTAAGGCATCTAACTCTTTGTTGGCAACAAAGTCAAAATGCGCATGCACAAATCTAAGTAACGCCTCTCCCGTCGGCTTTTGCATCACATACTGGTTCTCTATCTCTACGAGCGGAATTTTTGCGATGGCATCTGCAAAAACTTTACTGTCTGAAAACAAACCAGCGCTTTGCACCGCCTTGAAAATCTCTGTGGAATAAAAGTTTGATTGGTACTGCATGTAAAACCTCAGCTCACCTTTTGTTGATTTGGCGTGTGAGCATGATTTGATTGGCTAGACTCACTCATCGATTTAAAAAAATATAAACATACAGCAATCACCAGCATGGGAATAAGTGCCCCATAAAACGCTTGTTGACCGCCAAAATGTTGAAATACTAAACCTGTGATCATTGAACCCGTGCTACCACCCAGCGCTGAAAATACAACGATTAGCCCTGTCATCGAAGCGTGCTGTGTAGTGGGTAAACTACTTAGCATTACCGAATTAATCACTGGATAAATAGGCGCCATAAAAAGACCGATCAGCGGCATGAGAAAAGCCACGAGGGGTGCGTCAAATAACGAAGAAATAAGCGTTTTCTCAATACCCTCAGTCATAGGTAAGGTTAAAATCACTAACCCCGCCATAGCGGCAAGACAAACATTTAACACCACATACCAATGTACTTTGGTTAACACAATGCCAGCACCTAGCCGACCGAGTGCTAAGCAGGCAGCAAAAACACTGGTAATTTGCACGCTAATGTTCACCGGTAATGACAGGATCTCATTATTAAAAGTAGGCAGCCAAGTGCCTATACTCTGCTCTATCAATACGTATAAAAATGCGGAAATCACAAATACCAGCACAAGCGGCTTAGCAACAAGCTTTAGCATCACCATAAATGCAGAGACACTAGACTCGGTGGCTTGCGTTGGCTCTGGCTTTGCAATTGGGGAGATCCAAACGATAAATGCAGTAAAAGCACTCAGAACAGCTAACACGAAATAGACGTTTAACCAGCCAAGAGAGTTATCGCCGTTGTCAATAAACGCCGCAAAAATCCAATAACCGCCGAGGACCCCCAACATAAACACGCCTTCAATGAAATTAAGCAGGCTTGAATGCTGGTTGCTCCCTTCAGTAACTTGACCAACCAGCGCATAAACCGACACTTTAACCACCGCAAATGCCGCCCCTACAGAAGCAAATACTAATTTAAGAATCCAAAACTCAGCGACCATAGGAGTGATACTACAAATTAATGCTACGCCCGCGAGCACTGCAGTCAGAGCGATCTTAAACCCAACCCTGGGGATAACCGACGCAACCAGAAATGAAACGATGGCGATAGGAAGATCTTTAAATGCCTCTAGCGTGGCGGCCTGGGCTTTTGTAATACCAAAACTATGAATGGACTGCAAAATGACCGTCCCTACACTATTTAGCAAAATAGCGAATAGGAAGTAACTAACGGCCATGGCAAGTATGATACGTGCTCGGTTCATTGTTATTCTCGTTAAAACACTGTGATTTCTTTTTAGTCTAGACAGACTTTTTCTTTTTTGCAATCGTTTGCATTTTAAATCACAACGAGGCTATATAAGCTAATGATTATTATAACAATTGTTAAGGCTTAACTGGATTGTCTGATAACCAATGAGGAAGGAATCTCTTGAGAAGTAGTTTTCTCACCACTTAGCTGAGAGAGTAGCTTCTCCACCAATAACTGCGCCGCCGCATTAGTGTCTTGTTTAATAGTCGTAAGTGCTGGAAAGCTAATTTGTGCCATCGCAATATCGTCAAAGCCAACAATTCGAACGTCATTGGGCACGCTGACATAACGCTCTTTTAGGGCTTTTAGTACCCCAAGTGCAACCATATCACTACAAGCAAATATCCCATCAAAGGTTAATCCTTGCGCACGCAACAAAGCGTTTATACTCGCGTAGGCTGCTTCTGAGGTAATATCGATTTTAACCATTTTCGCTTCTACTTGAGCTTCTTCTACCGCATGGCAAAACCCCCGATAGCGCTCACCAAGTTCAGCATGACCTGGGTCGCCCATAAACAGAAGTTTAGACGCACCCTTGGCTATTAAGTGCTTCGTTGCGCTAATACCACCAATAAAATTATCACTACCAACGATAGGGTAATTTGCAGAAGTTTTAGGGTCGCCCCACACCACGATTGGCGTTCCTGCTTTTGCGGCCCGCTCGATTCGTGCTTGCTCTTTGCCTTGCCCTACGACGATAACTCCATCAGCTCGGCGCCCGGAAATAAAGTAGCCATGCCAGTCCTCCCCCGCCATATATGAATTGGAGAGCAGTAACTCGTAACCTTTTCGATTCACTGCACGATTTATATCGCTCACTACCTTAAGTAAAAATGGGTCGTCAACGGATTGTTTGGTTTCAGCTTCGAGATTAATAATAACAGCGATGACTTTGGTTTTTTGCATCCGTAAGCGACTAGCCGCTGCGTTGATACTAAAGTGATGCTCTTTTGCAAGCGCCTGAATACGCTCTCGAGTTTCCTTTTTTATCAGTGGGTTATCATTGAGTGCACGGGAAGCTGTGGAGGTAGAGACTCCAGCTAACCTTGCTAGATCAGATAGCTTTAATTGTGTAGTTCCCATCGCAAACCTCTTAATAAACGCACTTAATAGCACTGCTATTCTTACAATTTTTTGATAATTAGACCATAACTAATTGAATCCCTTAATCTAACTGAGCAGAAAAGAACACCAATCAAGCTATATTTGTAATGCCTTACATCATTTTATGACAAAATTTTAAACAACATTATTGCAAACGTTTGCATTAAGATCTATTTTAAAGAGTAGACAGTCGTTAAATACCAGTTTATGACAACAACAAGAGGGCTTTAGCCGTGATAAAAACGAACTCCTTAAGCTTGATCGCTGCTGCTATAACGCTTGCGTTAAGCACATCAGCTCAGGCTGAGCAAACACCGAAAGATAATAAAGAGAAAGTAGAAACCATCATTGTGTCAGGTACACCAGGTGGCGCAGGGATCAGAAAAATTGATGCAAGCTTTGCTGTAACTAATATCGATGCAGTGCAAATTGATAAGCTCGCTCCCAAAAGCACAGCTGACTTACTGAAAGCGGTACCAGGGATCTGGGTTGAAAGTTCAGGTGGAGAATCCGGAGCTAACGTTTTTGTTCGTGGTTTTCCAGGTGGTGGTGATGCGCCATTCTTAACAGTTAGTTTGCAAGGCAGTCCAATCTATCCTGCACCAACACTCTCATTTTTAGAAAACACGTCGATTTTCAGGCTCGATGAAACCATCAGCATGATGGAAGGGCTGCGTGGTGGACCAAATCCAGTGGTATCTAATGGTCAGCCGGGCTTAACGACGAACTTTCAACTTAAACGTGGCCAAGCCGATACCGAAGGTACATTTAAATATACCACCACAGACTATGGCCTAAATCGTATTGACGGCGTGTTAAGTGGTGAGATCTCCGATGACCTTTATTATATGGTTGGCGGCTATATCAAACGCTCTTCTGGGATCCGTGATGCGGGATTTACCTCAGAAAAGGGTCATCAATTTACCATTAACCTAACTAAAGAGTTTGCTAATGGTGAATTTAATCTTTATACCCGTCAAACTGATGACACTGGCGCATGGTACCTACCAACTCCCCTTAATGTTGAAGGTGTAGATGCCGGTTTTACTCAACTAGGCACAAACAATCGCAAAGCAACTATTTATTTTGGTGAACACAACACCACGATGAATGTAGATATAGGGGATGGTCGTGGCTGGAAGGGTCACGTGTCAGGCGGTAGTTTGAAAGTAAATTTCGACAATGGTTGGCAACTAAACGACCGCTTTAGTTTAACGCAAGGAGATGCTAATACAATAGGCCTAGTGCCTGCTGGCAGCGCAATGCTTTTAAGTGATGTAGCGGACAATGGCGAAACAGCTACTGGCAGTGTCACTGGTAATGAGTATGCTGGTGATACAATGGTGCAGCAGTATGGTCGCTGGGTTGTATTAAAAGATATCGAAGCTTTCACCAATGACTTAGCTCTAAGCAAAACCTTTGGTGATTGGTCAAGTGCCTTTGGTATTTATACTGCAACTACCTCTGCAAAAGACTGGTGGAGCTTAGGTAATACCGCCTACCACGTTTTAGAACAAGGTGGCGAGGTGTTAGATGGTATCGCGTGTAATAGCGATGTTGCGGGCTGCGCCTTCAACTACGACATTAACAGTTCTGGTGATGCGACAACGTGGGCCATCTACACCACCCAAAGTTACCAAGCAACGGAAGCCCTTAAGTTAGATTTAGGCTTACGTAGCGAGCAGCACGAGGTTGAGTATTCAGTCGACGAAGGTTTAGATGGAGCTATCACCAAAGCGGTTGACTATGATGAGCGTAAGACTTCATGGACCTTAGGCGCTGACTATAGTTTGAGCTTAGATTCAGGTGTTTTTGTGCGTATGAACAAAGGCTACAAAATGCCTTATTTCGACGACTTCAGAGACAACTATAGCACCTATGAATCGGGCGAGTCGCTGATTAAAGAAGTCACACAAGCAGAGCTTGGCTATAAATATATGGGTGAAACTGGCGACCTGTTTGTTACTTTATTTACCAATGAAGTGAAAGGCGACACGTTTGTAAGGCGCCCAGGCGTACCTGCAGAAATTCTCACCAATGAAGCAACCGGTGTAGAACTTGATTACAGCTATAACCATGAATCGGGTTTATCGATAAACTTGAATGCTACTTGGCAAGACACTGAAATTACTGAAAGCCCAACAAATGAGGGAAATAAAGCACAGCGCCAACCTGATTGGATGCTGCGCGTTACACCAAGCTACGACTTTGAAGTATCGGGTATGTACGCCACCTTATATGGCACACTCTCAGCCGTAGACGACCGTTTTGGCGATAACGAAAATACCGTCGTGTTAGAGGGCTATGAAAAGCTCGATGTTGGTCTCATTGTAGAGCCTACTGAAGGCGTAAAGCTACAACTAGCGGTAGATAACCTTACTGACAAGCAAGGGATCACCGAAGGGGATCCACGTAACCCAGATTCACCTAACGGCCGATATATCATGCCAAGGAGTGTAAAGTTTAGCGTTGCGTATACGTTCTAGCTGCTGTAACTAAGTATTCGACATAGCGCTACCTATTTGTACTATTATTAACGTGGTAGCGCTTGCAGATAATTTCAAATTATCCGTTGGCTGTTTTCAAGTACCTTCGAAATGTACTCTCGCCCCGACATCACCAATACGTGAAACATCAGTCCATATTGAATTAGCTCCTCATACTATCCCTGTTATCTACTGTGGCAAATGCAAGAATAACACATTCAGGAATCCCTATTATCGAATTTAAAACTTCCTTCTTTACGAAAACTAAACGATGAGCGATATTATTGCACCAAATGTTAATGCAATGAA
>NZ_JAKEVK010000128.1:0-13119 GCF_022398435.1 Pseudoalteromonas sp. Isolate6
ATTATATTTTGTTTAAGGCATTTTCAAGCCAAGTGTATAAAAAAGCCCGTTGCTAAAACGGGCTTGGTCGTTGTGTCGTGATCGTTAGATTTTTGGATAACCTATTCTGTCAGATAGATATCCAACGCTTGAGGCAAAGTAATAAGATCTATTCCAGTTCATCAAGGCCTTGTAATTGTCATAAGCAAGGTACATACGGCCATTGGCGTCATCTGGCATTACTAATGCCGCAGTGATATTCACTTGAGGTAAGTCAGTGCCGTCCATTCTACGAAGACCAAGCGCTTGCCACTCTTGTAGTGAACGCTCTGACTTACGCCATTCACTAAGCCACTCTTTGTGTGACTTGGTGCCACGCCTTAAAATGTAGCTAGTGTCAAAACCTTCTGGAAGCTGTACTTGGCGACCCCAAGTAAGATCATCGTTCCAGCCCACACTTTTTAGATAGTTTGCAATTGAAGCAAACGCATCTTCTTGTGTGGTCCAGATGTCCTTACGACCATCTTTGTTATAATCAACTGCGTAAGAAGTGAATGACGTTGGCATAAATTGAGTTTGCCCCATCGCTCCCGCCCAAGAGCCTTTAAAGTCATCTAGGCCGATGTGGCCGTCTCTTAAAATATCCAGTGCAGCCCATAGCTGTCTTTTATACAAAGCTTCTCGACGACCATCAAAAGCGAGCGTTACCAAAGCGCTAATAACCGGGTAACCACCTTGAATGCGGCCAAAGTTACTTTCAAGGCCCCATAGGGCAACAATGAAGCGCGCCTGCACACCATACTCTTTTGCTATCTTTTCTAAAGATTCTTGGTGTTCTTTATAAAGTTTGCGAGCTTGTTTTACTTTCCACTCAGGAACGCGCTTTGGTAAGTAAGTCTCTAATGTCTCGACAATTTCTGGCTGGGTTTTATCTGCCTTAATTACCTTTTCCTTAAATACTGCCGTAGCAAAAGCGTCCTCAACTAATTTTTGCGAGTAACCCTTTTCAATTGCTTCTTGTTTCAGATTATTAAGATACTCATCAAACTTGGCTTGAGTGTTGGCGAAAACTGATGTGGACAAACAAACTGAGGCTACTAATAGGGAAATTTTTTTTATCACGAATCTGTTACTCCATTTTGCTTTTTAAACTCATCTAGCAAACTTTCTGTGTGAGGGGGAAGCTGCAAGTAAAAACCATCATCAGTTAACTTTTGCTTAACCGTATCAAGATCTGCAATACCCAACTTTGTTCTTCTAGCAAGATCAACCATCATGACGTAGACCGGCGTGCCAAAAGTTTCCATTAAAGGTGCAGGCACGTTGGAGAAATCATCTCTTTTGGTTACAAAAAGGTAGGTATCCGCTTTTTTTGGACTTTTGTATATGGCAGTGAGCATTATAAGCCTATAAATTCTTGCTAATCATTGGCGCTCACTATACCATGCTATTAGTAAGTTGTGGAAAGTTTTACTACCCTCTAAAGTCAGGTAAATAAGGCTTTAGCGGCGGTTGTAACAGAAATTTGAGTACATATGGCAAATCAAACATTCGAACTAAAAGGAAATCTATTTACACTCTCTGTACTACAGTTGTTTTCTTTAGATCTGACTAAGTTAAGACAAGATCTTGATAGCAAAATTTCGCAAGCACCTAAATTTTTTCAAGGGGCACCAATTGTGGTCAATTTAGCTGATGTTCAGGAGCAAACTGTAGAATTCAAAGAGTTAAAGCAAACACTGGTCGATTTACAGCTCAATCCAGTGGGTGTATGTAGCGGTACTCAAAGTCAGCACGACTTAGCCAAAGAAGCCGGGTTTTCTGTACTAAACTATTCAAGGGATGTGCAACCGAGTGCCCCATCGCAATCTCAAGCAGCTGAAGTAATAGAAAAACAAGTTTATCTTCCTGCTCAAATTGTGAACGGAACGGTACGTAGTGGTCAGCAAATATATGCTAAAGACCGCGATCTGATCGTGCTAGGTGCTGTAAGTCACGGTGCAGAAGTTATCGCAGATGGTAATGTGCACATTTACGGTACGTTGCGTGGTCGTGCAATCGCAGGTGCGCAAGGCCAAGAAGACACTAGTATATTCTGTCAACGCTTAGAAGCTGAGCTAGTGTCTATAAACGGGAGTTATTGGATCAGTGATTCACTGCAAGGTGAACACTGGGGTCAAGCTGCTCAAATAACACAACAAGACGAATCATTAAAAATTACAGCTTTGGTCAAAGGATAAATCAGATGGCAAAAATTATTGTCGTAACTTCAGGTAAAGGCGGTGTTGGTAAGACAACGTCAAGTGCAGCAATTGGTACTGGCTTAGCGCTAAAGGGTTATAAAACAGCCATTGTCGATTTTGATATTGGTCTTAGAAACCTTGACCTAATAATGGGATGCGAGCGTCGCGTGGTGTATGATTTTGTTAATGTCATCAACGGCGAAGCTAATCTAAATCAAGCGTTAATCAAAGATAAGCGTGTTGAGAAGCTGTATATACTTCCAGCTTCGCAAACTCGTGACAAAGATGCTCTTACTCGAGAAGGCGTTGAGCGTGTGTTAAATGAAATGAAAGAAGAATTTGATTTCATTATTTGCGACTCACCAGCTGGTATTGAAGCGGGTGCTATGATGGCTTTATACTTTGCAGATGAAGCAGTGGTTACTACTAACCCTGAGGTGTCATCTGTTCGTGACTCAGACCGCATTTTGGGGATTCTACAAAGTAAGTCCAAGCGTGCGGAAATGGGGCTAGAGCCGGTTAAAGAACACTTACTGCTGACACGTTATAATCCAGAGCGTGTAGACAGCGGTGAAATGTTGTCTGTAGACGATGTTAAAGAAATTCTAGCGATTGATTTACTGGGTGTAATACCTGAATCAAAAGCGGTACTCAATGCATCTAACTCAGGTCAGCCTGTTATATTAGACCAAGAGTCCGATGCTGGCCAAGCGTATAGCGATGCAATTAACCGCTTACTAGGTGAAGTCGTCGATTTCCGCTTCTTGCAAGTTGAGAAGAAAGGTATCTTCAAGCGGATCTTTGGAGGGTAAGGTGTCATTATTAGATTATTTCCGCTCTGAGAAAAAAAATAGCGCGTCGCTTGCAAAAGAGCGACTGCAGATCATCGTTGCTCATGAACGATCAAAGCGTGGTACGCCGGACTACTTACCACAACTCAAGCAAGACATTCTTGATGTTATTCGTAAGTATGTAAAGGTAGACTCGGATGCTGTCAACGTACAGTTTGAACAAAATGAAGATGATTTAGCAGTACTTGAGCTGAACGTCACTTTACCTGATGATGAAAAGTAAATTCGAATTTAAAAAGGGCTATGCGTAGGTAGCCCTTTTATTTGTTTAGCACCACCAGCTGTCTAATTTGTCCCCAATAAGCTGAGCTCTCCAGCCTAGAGCGAGGTCCGGCCTCATCAGCAACTGTTTTTCTTCTGGTGATTTTTTCCACGACCAGCTGATCACTTGGTTTATTTGTTTCTTTGAGGCAAACACATCAACCGGAATATTATTATCCTCTGCAACGTTAGCGACCACATGTTTGATATCCTTACAGGCTGCTTTATAACCTTTAAAGTCGATGAGTCTTCTTACGCGTTGTGGACAATTTTGTTCACTCACCTCTTTTGCTTTTTCTATACAGGCGAGAATTTCTTTACCTGAGCGATTGACTTCCATGGGCTCAACACCCGGAACATTGCGTAAACTACCCAGTGAGCTTGGACGACGTTTGGCAATCTCCACCATATTATGTTCTTTTAGCACAAAATTGAGTGCTAAGTTTTTTTTCTCTGCTTTGGCTCTGCGCCATGCTGCAAGTTCTTTCAGGGTGGCAAGATCTCTAGGCTTGAGCTGCCATACGTTTTTAACATCAAGGTAAAGAACTTCATCTGGCTGGCGGAAACTTCGCTTTTGAGCGAGCAATTCACTTTCTTGAAGCACTATGTTAAATAGCTGCTTTTCATTTACTCGCGTCTGAATAGTCTCAAAACATGGCAGTAAATGATATACATCGGAGGCGGCGTAATCTAATTGGCTCTGAGTTAGAGGGCGGCGTAACCAATCTGTTCTGGATTCACTTTTGTCAATGTCTACGTCTCTAAGTTGCTTCACCATATTAGCAAAACCAATACAACTACCCTCACCTAACAACTGTAAAGCAAACTGGGTATCGAATATTGGTGATGGGATAAAACCTGCGAACTTTAGAAATACTTCGATATCTTCCGAAGGAGAATGGAGTACTTTTAAAACACTAGTATCTGAAAATAATGTCCAAAGCCTACTAAAATCTATATCGGCTAATGGATCGATAAGAGCAAGGTGGTTACCATCAAAGATCTGTAATAGAGCAATTTCTGGGTATAGGGTGCGGCGACGCATGAATTCGGTGTCGACGGCGAGCACTTTGGCTTTCGAAATAGACAAGACAAATTCATCTAGTGCTGTTTGGCTTTCAATAACTTGATACTGCACTGTTACTCCCATGCAATTTACATAACTAGCCATATCACGCTAGTTATAAAAAAGCCGGCTAGTGCCGGCTCTATTTGTTATTCTTTTAACGCTCTACGCAGTATTTTACCAACATTAGTCTTTGGCAGTTCATCTCTAAACTCAACTAGCTTTGGTACTTTATAGTTCGTTAGATTATCTCGGCAATGTGCAATTATATCTTTTTCTGTTAAAGATGGGTCTTTTTTAACAATAAAAACTTTAACTTGCTCACCACTAACCTCATGTGGCACGCCAACCGCCGCAACTTCTAATACGCCTTCGTGCATAGCAACGACTTCTTCGATTTCATTAGGGAAAACGTTAAAGCCAGACACTAAGATCATGTCTTTTTTACGATCAACGATGTAGAAGAAACCGTCATCATCATAAGTAGCGATATCACCCGTTGCAAACCAGCCATCTTTTAAACATTCGGCAGTTGCGTCTGGGCGATTGTAGTAACCAGCCATCACTTGTGGGCCTTTAACACATAGTTCACCGGGTTCACCTTTAGGGGTTTCATTGCCATTGTCATCTATGATTTTAATATCAGTGCTTGGGGCCGGTAAACCAATAGAACCGTTGTAGGCTTCTAGATCGTGCGGACAGATAGTAACTAGCGGAGCACATTCTGTAAGGCCATAACCTTCCATCAGTTTTGATTTTGTGACTTTCTGCCAACGTTCAGCGACAGGGCGTTGTACAGCCATACCCCCGCCTAGAGACATTTTCAGGGTTGAAAAGTCGAGGTCGGCAAACCCCGGTGTGTTTAATAATCCATTAAATAATGTGTTTACACCTGTGATAGCGGTAAATGGAACCTTTGCTAGCTCTTTTACAAACGCAGGCATATCACGTGGATTGGTAATCAAAATATTGTGACCACCGTACTTCATAAAGGTTAGGCAGTTCGCTGTAAGTGCAAAAATATGGTAAAGCGGTAAGGCCGTAATAACGACTTCCTTTCCCTTATCTAACACTGTGTCTAAACAGCCTGAAACTTGTTCTAGGTTTGCTACCATATTGCCATGAGTTAGCATTGCGCCTTTAGATACGCCAGTTGTACCGCCAGTATATTGCAAGAAGGCAAGATCGCTCAGAGACACTTCTGGTTTACTGTATTTTGCGGGGTTTGCTGCAATTACTTGTTTGAAAGGGATTGTATTTTGCAGGCTGAAGTCCGGTACCATTTTCTTGAAGTGCTTAACAACGAAGTTAACTAAATGCTTCTTAAAGCCACCTAACATGTCACCAATCTCAGTGAGCACTACGTGTTTCACACTTGTCTTTGGTAATGCTTGCTCAAGGGTATGGGCAAAATTCGCAAGTATAAAGATAGCTTTTGACTCTGAGTCATTCAGCTGGTGCTCCAATTCGCGTACCGTGTACAGCGGGTTGACGTTTACAACGGTACAACCAGCACGCAGTACCCCTAAAATGGTAACAGGGGTTTGTAATAAGTTTGGCATCATGACTGCAACTTTATCGCCTCGGCCAAGCTTCAATTCGTTTTGTATATAACTAGCAACTGCTTTGGTTTTTTCATCAACTTGCTGATAAGTCAGTGTCTTACCCATATTGGTATAGGCCGGATACTGGGCATAATCTGCGAAACTTTTTTCAAATAATTCAAGCAATGAGTTGTAATGCTCTGGGTCGATAGTTTCAGGCATACCTTCTGGGTAGCGCTTAAGCCAGATTTTTTCCACTCTTAGCTCCTGTGTTCTCGTTATTTTTATATTCACCTTAAACCATAAACGATGTAAGGCACTTTAACAATTGAGCAAATACTCTAAAAGCGCCATATTCCCACAATATCTGAGGATTTACAATCTAGATGCTGTTGAAACGTGGGCTTTAATGCTCTTTGTGAACTTTTCGTTCCATGATTAGTTTATTCTTTACGCTCCTTGGGTTGTAAACGATGTTCTGTTGCTGTCTTGGTGCGCTTCAATTAGCTTATAGCAAATTTCTGGGTTTTCCATATGGCAATGGTGGCCGCCAGGCATTTTCTCAAGCTTAAGTGAGTCGAAACAGCCCTTAAATTGATTATATTGTCTGACAATCATGTCATATCCTTGTTCCGCTAAAACCAGTAAAGTTGGAACAGATATCCCGTTGAGTACTGATTTTGCTTGGGCGATGGAATATCTAAATCCAGAGTGATGCTTTAGCCGTGGGTCCAATCTAAGCTGCACGCCATCAGTATGCGACAGAGTATTTCTTGCCATAAGCATCGCTGCTATTTCTACAGAAATATCACTGACTTTACTGCGCAGTTGCGCAAGCGTATTTATATCAGGATAAACCCTTGGTTCAGATTGTTTTAATTTATCTCGAGAACTAAACGCATTAATGAGCTGGGTTTTGGTATCACTCTCTGAGGTGCTCACTATCCCTATGCCCTCAATTATAACCAAAGATAAACAACGTGTTGGATAACAACTAGCAAATAAGTTAGCTATCATTGCTCCCATAGAATGACCAACAATATGGCACGTTTGGATCTGTGCTAAATCTAAAAAACATTTCAGATCATAAACATAGTCTATAAAGTAATAAAAGGCATCCGTGCTTTTCCAATCTGATCGTCCGTGGCCGGGTAAGTCAAGCGCAATATGAGAATATTTTTCATTGCCAAATGACGCAAGCGGCACAAAACTGTTGCTGTTGTCTTGCCAACCATGAAGGTAGACCACAGTTTGATCCCCCTCTCCCCAGCTTTGGTAGGAGAATGGCCCGATTTTTTGTTCTTTTATCGCATCTATAGACATCGATTAATTCTTTTAGTGTTCATTGTATCATCATTGATTTATCATCTTACCGTGACATATTTGAACTTACTACTTTGATTTGTTGAAAATATTTTTAATTTGAACACAGCTACCTTTCGGGTATGCAAGTAGCGAGGTTCGAACAACAGGTTTCTATTTAGAAAAGTACACGGGAATAACAATGAAATTCAAAACTGGTCTTTTGGCCTCATTTGTTGGGTTAGTATTTGCGGATCCGACACTGGCTGCTCCAAAAAATATCATTTATATGATTGGCGACGGCATGGGCCCAGCTTATACCACTGCCTATCGTTATTTTAAAGATGACCCTTCCACGAAAGTGGTTGACCCAACGGTTTTCGACTCTATTTTGGTTGGTATGGCGCATACCTATCCAGACGACGACACGGTTGTAACAGACAGTGCTGCAGGTGCAACCGCTCTGAGTACAGGAACTAAAAGCTATAATGGCGCAATTGCGGTAGACACCCATAAAGAACATTTGGAAACGATGCTTGAAGTGGCGAAAAGAAAAGGTAAAACAACCGCGCTTGTTGCAACATCGCAAATCAACCATGCAACACCTGCAAGTTTCGCGTCTCATAATGAATCGCGTCGTAACTATGACGACATTGCCAATGATTACATCGACAATAAAATCGCAGGAAAACTACCCGTAGATCTTATGCTTGGTGGCGGCACTAAATACTTCATTCGTGAAGATAGAAACCTAGTTAATGAATTTAAAGACGCAGGTTATCAATACGTTGATGCTTTATCCAAGCTTGAAACGCTAAATAAAATTCCTGCTATGGGTCTGTTCGCAGAAGTAGGTCTGCCATTCGCAATTGATGAAGAGCCGCAGCGCCTAACTAAAATGACTAAAACGGCGCTATCATTATTGGAAAATCAAAATGATAAAGGCTTCTTCTTAATGATTGAAGGTAGTCAGATTGACTGGTGTGGACATGCTAATGATATCGCTTGTGCTATGCATGAAATGGACGACTTTGCAGAGTCAATTAAGCTGGCAAAGACTTTTGTTGATAACAACCCAGACACTATCTTGGTGATCACAGCAGATCACTCTACCGGTGGATTAACGCTTGGTGCGAATGGTCAGTATCGCTGGGAACGTGATGTGATCGCTAAAGTGAAAGGTTCAGCGGGCGAAATTGCAAAAGCACTTGCAAAGACAAAAGACGTTAAAGCAACATGGCAAGAGCTCACAGGTCTTGAGTATGACAGTGCGACTGAGCTAAAGGTAAAAGAAGCACTTTCACAGGGTCCGAAGGCGCTTAGCATTGTCGTTAAAGAGGCAATTAGTGATGCATCTTTCACTGGTTGGACAACGGGTGGTCACACCGCTATCGATGTACAAGTGTTTGCCCATGGTAAAGGTAAAGAAGCGTTCATTGGCTCGCAAAACAATACCGCAATTGCGGATAAACTGATTGGATTTATTAAAAAGTAGAAATCTTCATCTACTATTTCAAACAAAGAAGGTCAGCATTTGCTGACCTTCTTTGTTTTATAGTTTTGGATGAGATAATATACCAATTAGCCTTAATACTTGCTCAATTTGAAGGAGCAAATCTGACGCTAACGGCGTTAAAAATTTCTCATTTAGAACAACTAAATAGCAAAATTTTTGTCATGCCTACATGGATGCAGGTACCTTAGCGATAGCAGGACGCGGTAGCGGTGTATCGACAAGATTTTCTTGCCTCAAAATAGACCACTTAATTAAGTGAATTGGTATTACGCGTAAACAGAAACGCCAATCATACTTTTTATCTCATCTCGTCTTGCTTCCGTTGCAATTGCTTTGTATTCACTAATTGCCTGTCCAGTACGAAAGTTAGGGCGGTCGTAGATAGTCGAACGTTGCTGCGACTGGAACTGCTCCACCAACGCAATGCCCTTTTCACTGGTTTTGATCTGTGCGGTATTGAGCTTCGCCGTATTTCCGTCTTCAATAGCAGGGCTCACGGCCTTTTTAGGCTGTGGCTTTACTTGGTAAGTACCAGCTTGTTGAATGATTGAATTTAGTTTCACGTTCTAGCTCAATAAATACGATATGCTTGTATAAAAATACGCCTTTATTCTCGACCTGGCAACTTTTTCCACGTCACAGTATCCCTCACATATTGCGGCTGGGCGTCAGCCGCATCCACAGATAAGCCTTGTGTGAAACTATCGTCGGCTATAAACAGCATGTAATAAGCGTCTGGTAATGTGATATTGTCAATGATTTCGCAGTCAAGCTGTGTAGCAAGCTCTGAGAATGCTTGCCATCCTGTACCAACACCTGCCGCACCACTCGATGTAAAGTCGATATTTTCAGGCGTAATAACTGTTTCTTCGGTGCTTGGTTGAATAACACCACAAGTTTCCCCGTTGTATTGGCATAGGTAGATCTCACCCATACGTGCATCTATTGCCGACACTACGCTGGACTTGCCTGCTTCCATGTATGCCTGTTGCGCCATCGCCTGCAAAGTTGAAACACCAACCAACTTAAGACCTGAAGAATATGCTAAGCCTTGCGCAACTGCTGTACTTATTCTCACCCCTGTAAAGCTGCCAGGCCCACGTCCAAATACAATGCCATCCAGCTCACTAAGAGTGATATCGGCTTCGCGTAAGATACGTTCAACTAAGGGAAGTATCTTTTGACTATGCTGCTGTGGGCAAACCTCGAAGTGGCGAATAAACTTGCCTTCATAGTGCAATGCAATACTGAGTGCTTCGGTGGAGGCATCTATGGCCAACAGGTTATTTTTCATTTTTATCAATATTCTCTAAAAATCGAATTGCCTTGTTTAAGTCTCTCGTGCGAGACATATCAGGCAAACTACTTAAAAACGTCTGGCCGTATTTTCTCGTAACTAAGCGATTATCGCAAATAATCAGTACACCTTTATCGTTAGCATCACGAATTAATCGCCCAACCCCCTGTTTCAGCGCGATTACAGCTTGGGGGAGTTGTATTGCATCAAAGGGTTCTAATCCACGCATTTCAGCGTCGCGCATACGAGCTTGCAACAAAGGGTCATCTGGTGAAGCAAATGGTAGCTTATCAATGACAACACAACTCAAAGTGTCACCTCTCACATCCACGCCCTCCCAAAAGGAGGCTGTACCAAGTAGTACGGCGTTTCCATGCCGAATAAATTGTTCGAGTATTATCCGTTTAGATGCTTGCCCTTGCATAAAAATGGGATATTGCAGCGCCGTATTCAGTCCTTCGTAGACTAAATGCATCGCGCGATAACTGGTAAAGAGTAAAAATGTACGCCCTTTTGCCGCTTCAATCACTTGCTTTGCAAGCTTTACCAGCGCATGTGGCATTAGGTCGTCACGGGTCTCTGGTAGATAGCGTGGCAGGCATAACAAGGCTTGTTGCTTATAGTCAAATGGGCTCTCAACAATAAATTGTGAGGTCGGTTTGAGCCCTAGGCTACGACTGAAGTGCTCGAGGGAATTATCGACGGATAAGGTGGCGGAGGTAAATACAAAGCTTGCCTCAGTGGTTTTGACAATTTGTGCAAACTTACTTGATACATCAAGCGGCGTGATATGAATAGATAAAAAGCGTCTTGTGGTTTCGAACCAGTAACTAAATCCGGTTTGGCTGGTATCAAAGGCACGTTCAAACTGGCTTTTAAAGGTCATGACCTTTTCAAATGGGTGTTCTATTTTTTCACTTCTATCCAGACAAAGTTTGAGTACTTTATAGAGAAAGTCTAAGTTAGCTATCACTCGATGCATGGCATCGCAAATCGGTTTATTCGCCAGCGCTTCACGCCAATCACCACGAGCACCATCGCCACCAAATACCAAACGCAAATCGGCGACACTGGTTTCCAATTTATTGAGTGTTTTGCCAAGTTGTAACATATCTGGAATATCAGCGCGGTAGATCACCCTCAAATCGTTAATAAGCGCCTGCAAAGCTTTAGTGCTGATAGTCTCACCAAAGTAGTCACTGGCAATTTCCGGTAATTGATGTGCTTCATCGAAGATATAGCTATCCGCGGTTGGCATTAGCTCTGCAAAGCCTAAATCTTTTACGGCCATATCGGCAAAAAATAAATGATGGTTGATCACCACAACATCGGCATCGACTGCCTTTAATCTTGCCTTTCGGATATAACAGTCTTCGTAGTCTGGGCACTCTTTCCCTAAACAGTTATCTGCAGTTGAAGTAACGTAGGGTAATACCTTTGCGTCTTCTTCGATACCAACACAGTCGGCTAAGTCTCCACTGTGTGTTTCAGAAGCGAACTTTGCAACCATAGCAAGTTGGTGCATAACATCTGGGTCGTCGGTTGGCACATGGCTCAAATGCTGTGACAAGCGATAAGGGCAAAGGTAATTGGCTCTACCTTTTAGCAAAGTGACTTTTTTACCACTGCCAAGCACCTTTTTTAGGGTCGGCACGTCACGATGGAATAATTGCTCTTGCAAGGCCTTAGAGCCGGTAGAGACGATGACTTTACCTTTAGACTGAAAGGCAGGAATGAGATAAGCAAATGTTTTCCCCGTCCCTGTTCCTGCTTCGGCGATGCATTGTCCACCATTTTGTATAGTTTCTTCTACCGCAATTGCCATATCAATTTGGGGCTGCCTTGGTTGATAGCCCGGGAAATGCTGGGCTAAAGGCCCCGTAGAAGAGAAAGTCGTAGATACAGCCAAAGTAATGTAGTTTACAAACAGACAGGTCGCGAAATTGTATGTGGCTAAGCATCAAATCGCAACCGCTGTTTGGCAATAACTGAGAGTGGATACCAATTGAATTAATTATCTAATCAATTTGAAGGGTGAAATAGCATATTAGCTTCGTTAAAAACTTTTCATTTAGAACAACTAAATAGCAAAATTTTTGCCTAGCTACTAAAGCTATTTCCCCGCTTCGAAATAGATCATTTACTTAATACAACTGGTATTACCTGTTAAGTTGTCGTTTAATCTTGATCATACCCACCCCACAAATAGTGAGATATACGAGATATAAAGCGATGCGGTTAGTCCAAGTAGATTCTGGCGAAGGCATGACAACACGCAAGTAATCATTCAAAACCAACATACCGACGCCGACAATGATTGCTGTCAATTGAAAGTGGCGGTGATTGGCTGAAGAAATGGTAAACAAGGAAACTAGGAGTAGTACAAGGCTTGAGTAAAATGCTAAGACAGCCATACTACCAGGTACAACACTCGGGGCTAATGCTAGCACAGACAGACCTACAACAAAGTAACCTATGAGATTCTTCACTGATTTATTTAATATATTATTTCTCCCTAAATAAACGACCAGTTTGACTGGAAAATTATATCCTAAGAGGTTTATTGTAAGGAGCTTCTCGAATATAAAGTGGGTGAGCCGAGCTTGCGCTTTCAATCAGGCTAATCAAAGGTTTGTTTAATATGGTACTGCCACAGTTAATAGGTTGTTCGCTATTCAGGCCCATGTATCTAGATTCTCACCCTTATGTTCTTCGTGAGATTTTTCCTCCTCATCCTCTTCATCTTCACTTTCTTTAATTTTTTCATGCTCAGCAGCTTGGCGTTTAAGTTCGACATCTGTTTTGAGGTCTTTCTTAATTTTTTCAATCTTATAGTGCTGTACACCAGCTACATGAAATGCAGACTTATGTGCGACATCAAGTCTTACGATAGGGGCTAAAAAGGGTTTGAATGCATCCATATGATCCTCCACTAACCTGCTGTTGATATTGCTTATTATCGGCTGTTATAAGCTATTCTTTAATTTGCGTTAAAAAATGATTGCCAAGTAGAACAAAATTATGTTTATCTATAAATGAACTTTTTGAACAGCAGATATA
>NZ_JAKEVK010000129.1:0-13082 GCF_022398435.1 Pseudoalteromonas sp. Isolate6
GTGTTATACTATCTCTATGATAATAAATATAAAATCAGCTTATTGCTTTTTAATTGGACGCTGCCAACCATCTAAATTTCGCTGCTTTCCACGCGCAACTGCTAGTTGTTCATCTTTAACACTTGAAGTAATCACAGAGCCTGCACCAACCGTTGCTGTGCTACCAATTTCAACTGGTGCAACTAGCGAAGAATTTGAGCCAATAAACGCGTTATCGCCAATAATAGTTTTAGACTTATTCACCCCATCGTAGTTACAAGTAATAGTCCCTGCACCAATATTCACTTTTTCACCAATTTCAGCATCCCCAAGATAGGTTAAGTGATTAGCTTTAGAACCTTTACCAAGGCGAGATTTCTTCATCTCGACAAAGTTACCAATATGAGAGTCTTCTTCCATGATCGCACCAGGGCGCAAACGAGCAAAAGGGCCTAAAGTACATTTATCAGCGACTGACGCATCCTCAATAAGAGTATTGGCTTTAATCACTACACCATTACCGATTTTACAATTTTTGAGTACACAGTTAGGACCAATGACGACATCATCGCCAATTTCAACATGACCTTCAAATATCACGTTAACATCAATCTGAACATCTTCGCCGGTTGTTACCTGTCCACGCACATCAATACGAGCAGGGTCAGCTAGACTTGCACCGTTAATCATCAGGGCTTCTGCTTGCCAAGCCTGATAAGCACGCTCTAAGGCAGCAAGTTGTACGCGGTTATTCGCACCTTCAACTTCCATCTTATCGTCTGGTTGTGCTGAGGTAATTTCTATTCCCTCATCGTGTGCCATTGCAACGATGTCAGTGAGGTAATATTCGCCCTGTGCATTCTCGTTTGATAGCTGCCCCAACCACTTTTTCAAAAGCTTACCATTAGCAGCCATAATGCCGGTGTTGATTTCAGTAATGGCGAGCTGTTCATCAGAAGCATCTTTTTGTTCGACGATGCCCACTAATTTACCATTTTCCCGTAGCATACGACCGTAACCCGCTGGGTTTGCTAAATCAACAGTGAGTACAGCAAGGCCGTCATCTGGCGTCACATCCAGCAAACGCTGTAACGTACTCTTTTTTGTCAGTGGTACATCACCATAGAGGACTAACACTTTATCATCGTCGCCGATATGCTCTTTCGCAACCGCTACCGCGTGACCTGTACCTAACTGCTCTGCTTGATGAACCCAGTTTACTTCATTATGTGCCAAGGCAGCTTGTAGTTGCTGCGCTCCATGTCCGAATACTAAATTGGTCGATTGCGCCCCAAGAGACACAGCATTATCGATGACATGTTGAACCATCGGCTTTCCAGCAATAAGATGAAGTACCTTTGGTAGTTTAGAGCGCATGCGCGTGCCTTTACCCGCAGCTAAAATAATTGTATTTAATGGCATCTATGATGAATCCTTTTTTATTTGCTATCCCCTACACATATCACACACTTTAAGACTGCCACTCCATGTGCCCAGCCAAACTTACTCGCAGTGTATAATTTGCTTCAGAAATGATTGCGAATATTTTAACTAAATTTACCTCAATTGATAGTCATAAGCTGAATGTTCACCAAAAGCGGCTGCTCGCACATAAGAAATTACTAAAGTGATATAACTAAGGTACCGTTACTTATCACAATGACGCTTAGTGCACCGTTAGCTCTTACTGCAATATCTCTAGCTCAATACGCTATTTTCTCCTAACGCCTCAACTAACTTCTTTACATTCAAGACTTCACTTTGACAGTTGTACGAGAGCAATAAAAAGCAAAAATACAGCGAAAAACTCACTGGAAAGTTCTAATTAAACTCTTTTGTAAGATAACAAAGCTTATAAAACAAAAGCTTACACCAGAACCTTATATACAAATCATAACTTTCTAATAATCAATTTTTGAAAAAACCTTGCTAACTTAAGAATCAAGTTACGGGGTACAGCAACTCCTCACTTAACAAGCTAAGAAATAAAAATTTATAAGCTCTACACAACAATAAATAATTAACAAGGATAAGAAAATGAAACTTACGGTTACTAAAAAGAATATCAAAAACCTAAGCCAAGACAACAAACGTCTTCCTGTGAATATGACTAAATTAATCAACGGCGGCACCATAACAAAGTTACCAGGCGATAGCTCAGACACTACCGTTACATTGCAATCAGCTCAAATACGCTAACGATAAACTCAATAACAACATTCAATAAAAACAACAAAATACATAGGACACGACCATGAAACTAGCAATCACAAAGAAACGCATCAAAAACTTAAGCCAAGACAACAAGTGCCTTCCTGTCAATATGACTAAGTTAATCAACGGCGGCACCATAACAAAATTGCCAGGCGATAGCTCAGATACAACGGTTACGTTGCCATCAGCTCAAATTCACTAATGTAGGACATTGACAGAGCAAACCTATCACTTAAGTGCTAGGGGTACTCGTTGTAGAGAATACAACCATAAAACAGGCGTTAATTAACAGCACAAAGGCCAAAGCCTAAACAACAAACGTTTACCAGCTGGTATGACTCGACTCATTAATAGTGGTGTAACGTCAATACATTTTTTGAAAACAACGCTTTCGAGGCGCGATAACTCACAGCAGCCAGTGATCCGCACCATCAAGCGTAAACACAATATATTTTCAAATAGCGGAGCATCACGCATGAGTTTAGTAAGCATGACACCGGCAACAGCAGGGATTTACAATCAGACCGTGTTTAATGAGATGATTAACGAGATAAACAACGTAAAAAATGAAGTTGAATTTCGCAGTCTAGTCACAAAGCTACAAGCGATGTCAGCACCTAGCTTTTTAGCATTCATCGCTTTTGAGCACACAACACCAACATCTGTTGAATGCAAACTATATGGCAATCCGCCCAGTGCAATAAACCAACTACTGCTCAGCGAAGAGATACATGAATACTGTCACAATGAGTCCTCTCCCATTTCACTGAGTCAGTTTGGCAGCTTATATCCTCAGCATTTATATCTATTACCTGTACATGCTGGACACAATGAACACGGTGCATTTCTTTTACAAATTCAAGACCCTCATGACGTTGAGCACCTTTGCTGGTATTGGTCGTCCATTGCTACATATCTCATACACGCTTATATCAAGCTAGCTAAACAACGCCTTGTTGCTATCACCAAACGCGAGCGAGACTGTTTACTTTGGGCCTGTGAAGGAAAGACTTCATGGGAAATTAGTCAAATATTGGGAGTCTCTGAACGTACCGTAAATTTCCATCTATCCAATTGTATTGAAAAGACTAATAGCTCAAACCGACTTCAAGCTATCGCGAAGTGCGTCGTGACAAACATCATTTAAATTTTAAAGGAAATAAAATGCGATCTCTCAAATATCTAAAATTGTTTGCGGCCACTTTAGCGCTGACAGCGTGTAATACAAACCAAAAGCCGCTACCTGTTGTAAAAGTGAATAAAACACTACACGCGGAGTCAATGGAGTCTTATCAAAACCTGTATGCTTCGCCTTTCAAAGATCTGGGACCTTATCATGAGATTGATACGATAGATTTTAAGACTCCTGAAGAAAAGAAGCCTGTAGAGGACAGCATATTCAAATTATCTTATTCTGGGTTTGATAAAACTCAAGGTTACAATTATCAAGACCACTTATATCCGACCGCTTTAAACAGCCAATCACGTAATACGATTACTTGGTTAGGCCATGCAAGCTTTTTAATCCAAGACGGAAGTGGTAATAGCTTTTTGACTGACCCTGTATTTGGTGAGTTTGATGGCATGGTGGGCACTGTTGGAACCATGCTTTTTGACGAATTAAAGCGTTTAGGGCCACCGCCAGTAGAGCCAAAAGCACTTTCTTTTGTTGATAGTGTATTGATCTCTCACGACCATTACGACCATTTCTCCAATGAAACTCTGTCAGAGTTAGGAAGTGACTTAGATATATTTTTACCTATCGGTATGCAGCATGAGCTTGATGGCACATTTAACAGCGTATTCGCGCTTGATTGGTATACCGAGGTTGAATATAAGAAAAACAAAATCCAATTTGTGCCAGCACACCACTACTCCAACCGAAGTATATTCGACCAAAATGAAAGCTTATGGGGTGGCTGGATCATCAATACAGGCCAGTTAAAAATTTACTTTGCGGGTGATACAGGCTACAGCCCAATATTCAAAGATATACATAGTAAACATGGTGACATTGATATATGTATGATGCCGATAACAGCCTATGGTAAACACTTTAGAAGCGTGCACCTATCACCAGAAGATGCATTAAAAGCAGCGCAAGATCTGCATTGTAAAATATTTATTCCTTGGGGATATGGGACATGGCAGCTTGGCTTTGAACATGTTAATGAGCCACTGCGAAGACTTGCCTATGCAGCTAAGGAGTTAAAGCCAAACTTTAAAGTACGTGTGCTAGGTATTGGAGAGTCTTTTAAGTTCACAGAATTACTTTAACCTTTTTCCTAACTTGTTGTTAAGCGCTCTACAAGCAGCACCCGTGTCCGCTGCTTGCTCAAGAGCGCTTTTTTATATTTTGGCATAGCTAAACCTCTTCAATTTTCTCTATATGAACTCACATTGAGTCCGCAAATGGCATCCATATCGCCAAACAAAAGGACTGAATAATGCTGTGCATAAGTAACTATCACACATGAAGTATTGAACAACCTAAGCTTCTGATAATTAAAACCTTGTAGCAGTCCTTAATCATGCTTGGTGAACGTGCTCACACACCAATAATCAGCTCCTGACAATTAATGCTTCAAATTAGTGAGGATGTTGGCACATTGAAAGTCACATAACGCTTGAATGAAGCTTATCTAGACATAGGTTATGTAAAGTCACAGATATACATTAGCCAATTCGAAAGCTATATCTCATAAAAGAGTTTAAAAATACGCTAAAAATCCTTCATAGCAGACGTGGTGATTAAAATCAATCACAGCCAAAATAATACTCTTTTCTTTTTATTATCGGTATTGAATACCAACGCCAAACTCATTCTGCTTGAGATAGTGAACCGCATCAATAAGTAGGTGGCGCTATAGATATTCATGTTTCAGATGCTCGCTCTTGAAGCTCAAGCACTTTTGTAGAGAAGTATACGTATTCACCTTCCTTTCGCAGCACAGTAGCAATATAGCGCTCAACCAAAACCAAGGCGGGCAAGTTTTTAGTATTTACCCTTTGTACTTAAGAGCTTATAACTTTACTGCTTATTCTACTATCATGTGGAATCGCGTCACTCAGACAACACAACTACGCAAGCCAAACACATACTGCTCCCCGGAAACATAAACCTCAAAAAGCGACAGACCTTAACAAATCATAGCCTCCACTAACATACTTATGAAAAATCCATTTCACAACCATTTCCACGATAACAAACAAGGCTAATCCATTGTTTTTATTGCTTATTAAATTAAATTCAGGAATTTGCAATGTTGCTTGTTTAGCGCCACTATACTTCCATCAATGCTCATTAATTGCGGAAATAACATGACTAATAACAACATAGAAAATACGTTTGCAGATATTTTGAGTTTTAAACCCCTGATAGATAAAGCTGGAAACTTACACTCACCCGCTAAAATCGAAGAGTGGCTGATGGAGATAGGAACGACTATTCGGTGTGATTCAATTCATTTAATTGGCTTTAAGCCACTCTCACCAACGGCTTATCAACATCATGTGATTGGACCGAACCACCTCATTATGGAAGATACCCTTAATTTAGATGCTGCTTATGAAAATTGTAAAGAGAGCCACACCCCCTACGCGATGAAAGTGAAAGGCAGTGAGTATGGCTTGATGGTCCCGCTTCGCGGAGTCAGCGGTATTGTAGGGTGTGTGCTTATCACCAGCGATAGTTACATAGACTCACGCCAACAAGAGTGGCATTGGAGTATTTTGGGGCTTCACTTATTACAAGCTTTAAAGCGCAGCTTCTCCAAAGACAAAATAAAGATCACCAAACGTGAACGCGATTGTATTCTTTGGGCATCAGAAGGAAAAACATCGTGGGAGATTAGCCAAATACTCGGGATTTCGGAACGTACTGTCAATTTTCACCTAAATAACTGCATTGAAAAAACCAATAGTGCAAATCGACAGCAAGCCATCGTAAAGTACCTGTTCAATCACACCCTGTAATCCATTATATGATTTTATATCCTATACAAAGCCACAAATCGACCCCAAACATGTGAGCAATAAACCTAGTTCACATGTCTAAGGTCGAGCTATAATTCTTAAGTTCACAAATCTAACAAAATACCCTTCCTCAAATTCAGCACTTAGTCATATGTAATATTAGAGTAGTTTGTCTTGTAACGCTTGAACGGGCTTTAGAAATAGAAGAAGAGCCTACAGGCTCTTACTTAAGAAAGGAGGGGGGCTGCAGAATGTTTTAGCGGATATTAATTGGACAGTCACTGATATGTGACGTCACCACTGTCCAGCTGTAGTCGGATGCAACCTGCTCTTTTATACCACCTGCAACAAGCATTGTTTGCTGTGCTTTGATCCCAGAACTAGAAGCAGAAAGTGTTTTCATTTCACGTTTTTTTAGTTTAATTTTCATTATGTTACCCTGTTGTTATGTTGTGTGTGAGTTAAATATAAACAACTAATTCACCGTCAACAAGCTGCTAGATCTGGCAGGGTAAGAACGAATATTAATAAGGTTGGCATCCCTGCCAAGAACGAAAAAATAAATCGATATGTACACGTCATTGTGTACTTTCATTAGGCATTTTATCTGCCTAGATTTTGCCTCCGAGCAACCCTTAGCGTTTGAGTAAGGTTGGCATCCCTGCCAAGAACGAAAAAATAAATCGGTATGTACACGTCATTGTGTACTTTCATTAGGCATTTTATCTGCCTAGATTTTGCCTCCGAGCAACCCTTAGCGTTTGAGTAAGGTTGGCATCCCTGCCAAGAACGAAAAAATAAATCGGTATGTACACGTCATTGTGTACTTTCATTAGGCACTTTATCTGCCTAGATTTTGCCTCCGAGCAACCCTTAGCGTTTGAGTAAGGTTGGCATCCCTGCCAAGAACGAAAAAATAAATCGGTATGTACACGTCACTGTGTACTTTCATTAGGCATTTTATCTGCCAAGTCCTCGCCTCCAAGCAACCCTTAGCGTTTGAGTAAGGTTGGCATCCCTGCCAAGAACGAAAAAATAAATCGGTATGTACACGTCAGTGTGTACTTTCATTAGGCATCTTATCTGCCAAGTCCTCGCCTCCAAGCGATCCTTACTGTTTGAGTAAGGCTGGCATCCCTGCCAGAGAACGAAAAATAAATATCATCATGCTGTTCATTTCTTAAACAACAGCAAAATTGCATAGAAAGCGGTTCAAAATATGACTTCCTTGTCATTACTAACTTTCACTCTGTATTATTTTTACTGTTAGTGAGCCAAACTTAGTATCCATCCGATAGCCCTAGCAGACTTAACTTACTGCGACTTTACCGTCTCCTTTCAAGTCAATAAATCGCGTAAACTTGTCTTTAAAGGTGTTGCCCTCGTGCATAATCATAAGCACAGCTGCATTTTTGGTGTATTGCTCTATGAGCCCCAAAATACTTTCTTTGCTCTGATCATCAATGTTAGCCAGCGGTTCATCTAATACATAGATATTTGCAGGTTTTAGTAAGCAAGCGGCAATTTGGCATTTCTTCTTTTGACCTTCAGACAGGTCGTCATAATTAATATCCAAACACTCTTGCAGTCCCAACTCCTTGATTAGCGCCTCCGCACGTATTGAGCTATTCCATTTCAAGCTTAGGGTATTGAAGTTTTCCTTCACCGTGCCTGGCAAAAATTGGAACGGGTAAAGCGCGGAACTCATTTCTTTGTTTTGTGCGAGGGTGATCCGACCTTGCTGTGGTTGATAAAAGCCCGCCAACAAATTCAAAAACGTGCTTTTTCCTACCCCATTACCGCCAGATATCAAGATCTTATCTTCATGATTCACATTAAAAGATACGTCTTTAAGGATCTGTTTATCACCATAACTAAATCCAACATTGTGTAGCTCAAGCTCATTGTGCTCTGCAGTACCAGTGGAGACTTGGGGCAGCTCAACCGTCTGAGTAAATACACGATAACGCTCAAGGAGCCCGTTTAACGCTGCTATTTGAGGGATCACTGCTGACAGTTGCTGTACCGCACCAACGATCATGCCGAATGCTCGAGTTAGCGCGAACAAGGAACCTATCGTAAACACACCTAATATCACTTGAATACCTGCCGCAATCAAAACAGACAGCTCGGCATAACTTAAAAACACGCTGCTGATAGATTGATACATGGCAGCTATTTTGGTGTTTTTATATCTTGCATCCAAAGGCTCTGCGATACCCTCTTCAATACGGTGCTGCGCTTGATTGATTAGACTATGAGTTTTTACATACTTAAAGCTATCAATGGCTTTATTTAAAATGGATTTGAATTGCGCTTCCGTCTCATGCAAACGCTCTGTACAGTTTGAAATCCTGCCACTAAAACGGTGTGCTAAAAAGTATAAGAACGGTACTATCACAACTAGCGCCAGGGTAATTTCCCAGCTCAACCAAATCGCGACACTTAATCCAATAACACTAACTAAAGCCCCTGATATCAAGCCTGTACACACATCAACGACTCCGCTCAGCTGACGTGCCTCATCATGCAAACGAGAAGTAAAGTACCCACGACCTTTCTCAGCAATTTCTGCATACGGTTTATTGTAGATAGACTCAGCCATTTCAACAGTAAGATATTGATGTACATCATTTTTTATTTTTTGTGAGGTTAGCGCAGTATAATAGATTAGCGCTCTACCAAACGTCGCAATGAATGTCACACCTACAGCCAAATAAATAAATGTTTGTACATCACCCTCACTAAGCGCATCTATTAAGAATTTCATTGCCAATGGGTCTACCGCTGAAAACATTACTGCTTGAATAGCAGTTAAGAAAAACAGTAAACCAAGTTTCTTGCGATGTGGCTTCAAGATATCTTTAGCTGTGCTAAGGTTTTCTTTTGAAATAATCATAACAATCAATTCCTTAGTGAGGCGGCCTAAGCCGCCAACCTCATTAGATATCAAACAATGGGCGAGATTTATTATTTAACACTCGGTCAAAGACAATCCCAACGCCCGAAGAACCCATAGCAAGATCAGTCGACAGCCTAATCAAGGTGCGCCCTGGGAATAACTCTCCTTCATCGCGTGAAATTGAAAACAGTGCCGAACGCGCTAATATATGAAATGCACTTTCCTTATACTGCAGCTCTTGGGTAACCTGATACATATCGAATAAAAAGTCAGCGATCCCCACCGAACCAGAGAATAATCCCTGCTGAGCTGCATAAAGCGAGTATGAGCTCAATGCAATTTTACGGGCAATATTCAAATAGTATTCGTCTTCAGTTGCTTGATATAAGCGCAGTACCACCGAACCAATACCCGAGGATCCATTTTCGATGTACGGCAGTACCATTTGACTACTCTCGGAGTCGCCCCATTGATAATGTCCCTCAGGTTTTAGCCCCACATTCAGGTCGAATTGCAGCGCCAATCTAGCTTCTTCTAAATAGCTCTCTTGATCCGTCACGTTAAACAGTTGGATTAAAAACAACGCGATACCTGTGCTACCGTACATGAAGCCAACGCCATCACTGTCCTCTACACTTGACGCATACTTATATCCACCACGCTCAAAAGTTCTTCTATTTCTTAGTAACTGCGCCGCTTCAATAGCCTGCTGTAAGTCGCTTGCTCGCTGTGTATTCTGATACAACTTAATAAAGCCATGCCCTATTCCTGCCAAACCGTGGGCAAAGTTACTCGCTTGTAATTCATGCGGTACAGCCATGGATTTAGTCAGTAATTCACGTGCAACATCGTAGTTACCCAACTCTAGTTGGGTCAGTGCCATACCGGCATATCCAACCAATAGACCAGGAGATGCTTCCTGCTCGTTAAAACCCTGCTCTAACTCTGCTGCAAGACCTGTTGGAATACTATGTTCGGAACGGGCGAGTAATAGCGCAGGTCCTGAATAACCGTAGGCGAGTGAACTCATATGAGTATCAAATGCTTGGAAATCCACTGGTAGATAAAAATTATGACCTTTTCGCTCGATACCACTTCTCAGTAGTCGGGTTATGTTATTCAGTGAGCGCTGTAGTGTATTTTCAATTTCACTAAAGTCTGCCGATATCTTAGGAAGCGCTTCTATTCTTTCTATTTTCTCTGCTACTTCGTCTGATAATGTAATGTTGTCCAACTCATGTAAAAGCACCTTAGCTTCATCAACTAAGCCCTTAGATAGACGGTCTACAATCTCAATCACATGCTTAGGTAATCCGCTATCTTGTACCAACCTCTCTAGCAGCGACCATTTGAACTCAGCATTCATTTCAAAGGCTTGCTGAATAGGAAGCAACATACTGTACAACACCATGGATAAACCATACCAGTCCCCCTTAAAAGTTGCGCCTTCTTTAATCAAGTTCGATTGCTCGGTAAAACCGGGGGTTGCTAAAATCGGAATGCTGTCTCTATGTTCATTCGCTGTATCTAATTTAAACGAACCTTCAAAGTCGATAAATTTGATGCGTTTATTGTCACTATCAACAATGATGTTGTTTGGTGAAATATCTGCCAATACAATACCTTGGCTATGAGCATATGAAATGGCTTCAATGCACGCCTTGGTGATCCAAGTAAACTGTTGTTTAAACTTTTCTGCCGTCGCCAAGTTGCCTGTAAATGGGATCAAAGTGACTTCTTCTTTTGCCCTAAATGAGCGTATTGCTTCTCCTTGTACAAACTCTTCAACTAAGAAGGAGTGTTCCCATTCGGTGAAACAATCGACGGGTTTAGGGAAGTAGTCACTACCTTGCAACGCCTCAAGTATTTTAAATTCATTGTTTAATACCGTGTCAGCATATATCGACTTTGCATTGAGCGAGGAGAATTGCACATAAGGACGTGCCTCTTTAACTACTACAGTTTCGCCCGTTGCTAAATCTGTCGCTTTATACACACCACCACTGTTCGAGAAGGAAAAAGCTTCTGATATTTGATATCTACCAGCCAACGGCTTAATTTCAGAATCATCCTCGCTGAGGGCTTCATCGTTGAACGGCTCATCAATCCAGCTAGGCAATGAGTAAAACGCTTCTCGCTCATCTTTCACCAAAGTACCGTCCGGTTGGATCAAGCACGCATCCGCAGTTCCATCGGGCTTAGGCCTTGGGATCAACTTGTAACCACCATAACGATAGTGCACGACTTTGCTATCTTTATATCGCTTGTCAGAGAGAATGTATGGGCCGTTGTTGTCTTTCGTCGCCAGATACAGGTCATGGATCATGGCCTTAAACGAATCGAAGTTCACGGGGTAAATTGTGATCAGCTTGCCAGAGCCGCTGCGACCGGTTGATTTAGATGCCATTTGGTTGGCTAAGTCTTTACGACAAATAACTTTGAATGCGGCTTTATAATCCATGCATACCTGTACGGTTTTACGGATCACTTCAATGGCTTCTTCCTCCGTGGCCGATACATGAATTTTGAACCCTTGCAGCGGAATTTCCACGTCAAGTGGTGCAGCGGCCAGCCAGATATTGTGCCTTTTTACTGTCCAATCTTTCGAAAGCAAACTAGTTATAACTTCACTGTATTCCTTATCAGCACCTAACTCTGACGGTAGCGAGAAGAAGTCCTTATCGCCAAAGGTGTACAAATTATCCAACATATTTTCGTTCTCATTTTTTTAATTTGTTTTAGAAAAAGTTGCCAAGGACGACGCGACAAATCATTTGGCGCGTCGCTGGCTCTCAGGAGATATACTGCGGCTTATAGCGCAGCCCTCCTGAGCAAACATTACGGCTGAACGTTTGCAGCTTGTGCAGCTAGCGTGCGGCAAATACCACTTAGCGTTGACCAGCTTTGAACGTCTGCTTCAGATGTCGATGTCATTTCTTGTAGTTTTAATACGTTGTTCATGTTTTTTATCCTGTTAACTGTGTGTCGTGTCGATTACGGCTGAACGTTTGCAGCTTGTGCAGCTAGCGTGCGGCAAATACCACTTAGCGTTGACCAGCTTTGAACGTCTGCTTCAGATGTCGATGTCATTTCTTGTAGTTTTAATACGTTATTCATGTTTTTTATCCTGTTAACTGTGAGTCGTGTCGATTACGGCTGAACGTTTGCAGCTTGTGCAGCTAGCGTGCGGCAAATACCACTTAGCGTTGACCAGCTTTGAACGTCTGCTTCAGAAGTCGATGTCATTTCTTGTAGTTTTAATACGTTATTCATGTTTTTTATCCTGTTAGCTGTGATGCGTGTCGATTACGGCTGAACGTTTGCAGCTTGTGCAGCTAGCGTGCGGCAAATACCACTTAGCGTTGACCAGCTTTGAACGTCTGCTTCAGATGTCGATGTCATTTCTTGTAGTTTTAGTACGTTGTTCATGTTTTTTATCCTGTTAACTGTGAKGCGTGTCGATTACGGCTGAACGTTTGCAGCTTGTGCAGCTAGCGTGCGGCAAATACCACTTAGCGTTGACCAGCTTTGAACGTCTGCTTCAGAAGTCGATGTCATTTCTTGTAGTTTTAATACGTTATTCATGTTTTTTATCCTGTTAACTGTGAGTCGTGTCGATTACGGCTGAACGTTTGCAGCTTGTGCAGCTAGCGTGCGGCAAATGCCACTTAGCGTTGACCAGCTTTGAACGTCTGCTTCAGAAGTCGATGTCATTTCTTGTAGTTTTARTACGTTATTCATGTTTTTCTCCAAAGTATTGAATGTTTAGTTAAGTTACTGTTTGGCAAATTACGCTGTGAATACTCCAAAGGTTATCTTCTGGCTTATTGCTTTGCGGTAATTGCTGTAATTTCAAAATATTGTTCATTTTCGTTCTCTATATTCCATTTTAGTTTTTTCGTTTGTTGCTAAACATGATGACAAAACCTAATTTTTATTAAACTGTAAGAATTGACATGTTTTGTTTTTAAACGTCTTTCTTACCACCTGTGCTTAGCGAGCAAAATCATAT
>NZ_JAKEVK010000013.1:0-49696 GCF_022398435.1 Pseudoalteromonas sp. Isolate6
ATATAAATAGTCTGCAGTTTTAGAATTAAGATCCCTGAGTAATGTTGGGACTACCAGTGCGCTACCCACCGTGGCAGCCCAAAATGTGTAGTACATAAACAAGTAGTAGATTGCATATGGCGAGTTGCGTGCAACCCTGCCACTTTGCATCAGTGCATCCCACTCACCGCCTAACATTTCTCGGTAGCCCATGGCAATCATGGCTATTAAACAACCCCATGTGGCTACGGAGCGTAGTCGATATTTTAACTCAAACAAAAAACTTGTGAAAAACATACATGCTCCTTAAACCGCAAGTTCAGGGACGTAGCTGAAGTAAAAGTCTTCTAGGTCCGCTGTGCTTTGAATAAAGCTTGCGGTGGGTGCGGTTTCGCTTTGAATAGTGGCTTGGATGTTACCTTTGACGATGCGCGTTGAAATCACTTTGTAATTGTCTCGTAGTGTTTTCAACTCATTTCTTGATACTGATTTGTGCCAAATCTGGTGCTTTATTGAGGCGACGAGCTCATCGGGCTTGCCGCGTGAAAGTAGCGTTCCTTGGTTGAGGATCCCCATATCATCACAAAGGTTAGTGACGTCTCCTACAATATGTGTGGAGAGGATCACGATGGCACTGTCAGTGAGTTGGTGCAAAATACTATAAAAGCGGTTGCGCTCCGCAGGGTCTAGTCCCGCGGTTGGTTCATCAACAATGATGACCTTAGGGTTGGTCAATAAAACTTGTGCTATACCAAAACGCTGCCGCATACCACCTGAGTATGTATCTACCGCCTTATGACAATGCTCTGTGAGGTTAACTAGTTCCAACAATTCATTAATTCTATTTTTTCGTTCCTTGGCATTGTGAATACCCTTTAAACGAGCGAAATAGTCCAGCATATCGGTGGCGGATGCATTAGCATAAACACCAAAATCCTGAGGCAAGTAGCCCAGCTGGCGACGAAACTCAGCAGGGGTTGCGAAGATATCTTGTCCATCAAAATATATTTTGCCACTGTCGGGCGTTTGTAGGGTGGCAATGGTGCGCATAATGCTGCTTTTACCAGCTCCGTTGGGACCAAGCAGGCCGAACATACCCTTGTTTATGGTTAAATTGATATCTTTTAGTGCATGAACACCGTTTGCATACGTTTTTGATACGTCACGAATTTCTAATTCCATTTCACTAGCTTCTGTTGTTGATTTTAGATTGGGGCACTGCGCAGTGGCGCCGCTGAGTTAGAGGTAAATTGATCCACTGTTCCAATTGGCAAGCACAGCGGCTTAGTTATCTGGCCATAGCACTGAGACACAATTGCAACATCAATATTGAACAGCCGTTTAATGATTGGCTCTGTGACGACTTGTTGCGGTGTGCCATCAGCTATTATCGAGCCATTTTTAAGAGCGATAATTCGGTCACTGAATTGACTGGCTTGATTGATATCGTGTAGCACCATCACAATGGTTTTGTGTTCATGAATTTGTAGCTGTTTGAGTAAGTCTAAAAGCTGAAACTGATGACCTAAGTCTAGATAAGTCGTAGGTTCGTCTAAGAGTAAAATTTCAGATTGCTGTGCTAAGGCCATCGCTAACCATGCTCTTTGACGCTCACCACCAGATAAATGCTGTAACGGCTTATGTTGCAACGCTTCAAGTTTGGTCTTTTTGAGCGCCCAAGTAATGGCATCCTGATCTTGTTGCGATAATGTCTTGAACATTCCTAAATAGGGAAACCGACCATGGCCAACAAGCTGTTTAACGAGCATACCACTTGGAGCTTGTGGACTTTGGCCAAGTAATGCGAGTTTTTTTGCTAGCGTTTTAGGGGACCATTGGTGAAGCGGCTGTTGCTCCAAAGAGATAGTCCCTTGATGTGGTTGAATAAGTCCGCCAAGTAGTTTAAGTAAGGTGGACTTACCACTGCCATTAGGACCGACAATTGCGGTGATCTGATGACGTGCGATGGAGACAGACAAGTCTTTTAGCGCAGGTCTATGTTGGTAATGTAAGGTTATTTGATCTGCATTTAACATGATAAATCCTAATTTTGGCGGCGGATCAATAACAGCAAGATGGGAATACCCATCAAGGTGGTTAGCGTGCCTGTGGGGATCTCCAAAGGAGAGATGAGCGTTCGGCTTGCAATATCTGCCGCCAGCGTTAACGAGGCTCCAGCTAACATGCAGACTGCCATCAGGTGGGGGAGGCTGGTACCCAAGCCGAATCGGTTAAGAAGCACTTTGGCGAAATGGGGTACAATTAAACCTACGAATCCGAGTGGGCCCGAGATTGCGGTGGCGCTGGCCGCCAATGCCACCGCTATCAATAAGCTGATTAAACGCCACCTAGTGACGTTTAGCCCTAAGGTTCGTGCGGCATCGCTATCTAATTGCAGTATCGACAAGTACTTTAATAATGCGAAGCAACCAAGTACGCCGATAAATGTCCAAGGAAGAAGCAAAAACACGTGGCTAAAGTCTCTGCCATACAGACTACCTGCTAACCAAATCAAACTGGTTTCTGTACGATTTCCTCCCCATGCCAAAATGGCCCACATAACTAGAGCATTTAGCACCGCGCCTATTGCGACCCCGTTAAGTGCCAATTGATTCGGCTGTAGTTGCTGTCGCCAACTAAGTTTCAAAACCAAAGCAGTGGCCAACACCCCACCGAGCAATGCTACAACGGGAAGCCAAGCAAAGTTAAAAATGAAATCACTGAAGCCGAATACATGAAGTTGAATATAATCCACCACAAGTAAGCAAAGTACGATGGCTAAACTCGCGCCACCATTGACCCCTAAGATACTTGGGTCGGCAAGAGGATTGCGGATCACGGCTTGTAAAATTAGTCCAGCCAGCGCGAAATGGATCCCAACCAACATGGCTAACAGTGAGCGAGGTAAACGTAGTTGCCATAGGATGTTTGAATCAGTACTTTGTGGTATTGAGGTAATCAGTATCTGCCAAACAGATAGTATCGATAGTGGCACAGACCCCATACATAGCGCGGTAAAAAATAAGCAAATAAGTAGCGCGATGAGTGAGGTTAATAGACCATAAAAAGGCCAAGGCTTAATTTCTCGGCAAGCGTATATCGTCATTGTTCGATTCATATAGACGCCTGCTGATAGCGAGATTGGATGAGCCAAACTAAGCTTGGTCCGCCAAACAGCACGCATAGTATACCCACAGGGATCTCCTGATAATTTGCCAATAAGTCGGAAAGACTGACAAGCACAGCGCCGCTTAGTGCGCTGCCAAATAAGACATAGCGGTACTCATAAGCCAGGTGCTTGGGCAGTAAAGTGCGGCACAGGTGAGGGGCAACCAGCCCTACAAAAGCGATGGGGCCTGTAACAGCTACGGTGGCAGAAGTTAGCACTACGGCAACAGTGAGCGTTTGAATACGCCAGCGCTTTACATTTCCCCCAATACTTTTTACGACATCGCTATCGAGTTGTAAAATGGTGAGCGGGCGGGCTAACAGTGCACATAAAATAACACCGAGTAATGCGATAGGAGCCAATAACGACACATGCTGCCAAGTGCGATTTGCAACGCTGCCAAGCAACCAATAAAACAACCCTCTAGTGTCAGTGCTTACCGAGATTAGTAGCAAAGTTGTTGCGGCGGCGCAAAACAGAGAAACGCATAAACCAGATAGAATAAGATTCACAGGCTCTAGTTTCTGTTTCCAAGAAAGCCATAATGTGACTGACATCGCCAAAGCACCGCCAAATATACCCGCTATAAATTGGAAGTAGGTACTTAAACCGGTAAAAGTGAGAACCAGTACAATAGCCAATGCGGCACCAGAGGAGACGCCAACGAGGCTTGGGGATGCGAGCTCATTTTGTGTTACTGCCTGAATAATGGCTCCTGCTATGCCAAGTGTTATACCTGCAATGATGGCCAATGTTAAACGAGGTAGTCTCAGCTCCCAAACGACAAAACTAGCCTGTGACTTTGATGGGTCAATAAGTACTGACCAAACTTCCTGTAATGTGAGCTGATAGTCGCCGATTGTTAAAGACAGCAGTAGACTGAGTAGTAACATACACACACCGAATAGAAATAAGCCAGTGGGTGTTGTAGCGACGCGAAGTCTTTCTAAGTAAATCATAGCGTGCTTACATTACCTGCTATAAATGACCAAATTGCATTGGTGTGGCCCGTGCTTTATTGGCCAGATCGCTTGGGGGGGCAAATTGCTCAGGGTGCAATAGGTGCGCTAATTCTTGTAAGATGAGCTTTCTTGCAATTGGGCCATGGGGCATCACGTAATGGTCTGCAACTCGGTAGGCGCGGCCATTGGTAACGGCTTTGAGTTGCTTCCAAACTGGATGTGATTTAAAGGGCCCAGGTTCGCCTTTGAAGGAAATAATTACATCAGGGTTAAGCTTTAATAACGACTCCATCGAAATCGGGGCGGAATCAAGCTTTTTTAAGTCCGGCTGTGGAGAGGTGCCGACGCTATTTTTACCTTTGAGAGTCGCCATCATTTCAACGGTAAAGTGATGGTCGTAAAATGCATAAGGTACATCTGACCAATGCCACAAAAACACCACAGATTGTGCTTTTAGAGGTGCAGCTGCAAAATGCTTGAGCTGCTCTGCAAATACTCGATTTAATTCAGCACCTTCTGCTTCCTTGCCCAGCGCTTTAGCCGCAGAGATTATTGCCCGATCTGAGTCGGATTTGGTGACCAAGTCATAAGCTAAAAAGGGACTGATCTCCTCAAATTTGGCTTCAAATGGTTCGGTGTAGGTACGCAGTCCGATGGTGAGATCGGGTTTTAGCGCAGTCAACACTTCCAAGTTCGTCTCATGAATTTCACCAAGATCTAGCATATGTTTAGTTTGCTCACCGAGGTAGGGTGACATCTGATGATTGAGTGTTGAGATCGCTACAGCCTGCATACCTAGAGCACTGAGTAAATCAGCACCAAATACTGAGACAGCGGCAACCTTTTTGGGTGAAGTGTTAATAGTAACAAGTTTGTCGCGGTCATCTTTCACTACGACAGGAAACTGAGCATTAACGCTGAGAGACGATAATGTTGATAAACATGCACAAAATAGCAATATGAAGCGACGCATTAGCGTTTCCTTGCGAATAATTGAGTTGGTTTAATAGGTACATTTTGCAATGCTTAAAAACCCAGCACTACCCAAATCGGATTTGTAATCCCCAAAAGAGATAATTTTTAACAGCGCTGGAAGAAGGAGCTGGGGGGCAGCTCCTAGTTTGAACAAACTTTACCCTCAAGGGGGATTGGTTACTAAGGAGCACACAACCATGTTTTTTGCACTGGGAACAGCGTGCCCAAATGGGTCAAAATAGCCTCGACATGAGTGGCTAAGTAGAAATGGCCACCTTCGTAGACCTTAATATTGATGGGCTGACTACTCACTTGTTGCCAAGCTTGGGCTTCTTCATAGGTGAGTTCGGTATCAGTTGACCCGAGCATCACGGTGATTGGGTATTGCAATTTTGGTGCATTGAGGTTTGGTTTATAAGTCTCAATTAACTGGTAATCATTGCGCAGCAACGGCAACATCATTTCTAGCAGCTCTGGAAGGGCATTGAGATCAACCTCCGTACCATTAAGACGTTTAAGCTCATTAAGCATGACTTCATCAGGGGCTTTGTGTACTTCGGTCGCATGGTGGCAACTAGGCCCTTCAACAGCAGACACCACCAGTTGAGTTGGAGGCGGGTAGCGATAGGCCTGAATGCGCATGGCAAGTTCGTAAGCGATACCGCCGCCCATACTATGTCCAAACAAGATATAAGGCTTGTTGAGTATTGCTTTAAGACCTGTGGCCAAGTTGCTGACCAAACGATCCATGTTCGAAATCAAAGGCTCAGCCATGCGGTTTTCACGACCTGGGTATTGTACAACCACGACTTCTAAATCTGAGTCGGCGATATTAGCCCACTGACGAAAGTAGCTTGCACTGCCCCCTGCATGAGGCAAAATGATTAACCGTTTAGAGGCATTGGGGCGTGCTTTAAAAATGCGGTAACACGCACTGTTGTTGGTGTATGTGGTATTAAGCATTGTTGTACTTCTGTGTAAGTGGCTTTAGGTAATCGCGGCTGACCGCAAAGTTTGGGAGACTGAATTGGGCCAATATGGATTTTAGGTTATCTGTGGCGTATTGGTGGTGACCACCTGAGTCCATACCTTGCTTGAAGTAAAGCTCAACAAAGCTGCGCACAAAGTTGTCATTGAGTTTGTCTTTCCATGTTATAAAATCAAGTGGTTGAATATCGCAACCGAGTTCGTTAAACCAATTATAGATCTGTGCAACATCGGTACTTTGGTCTGACACTAGGTGGAAGTTACTGTTTTGGCCCGTCGCACCTTTCACTATGGCCGTGATGCAGGTTGCCACATAGTCTACGGGAACAATGTTTACCGCCAGCTCGGACGCAGGATAGGCGTGAATATTCAAGCAAGCACGATAAAATTTTAAGAATGCATCATCATTAATAAAGGGTGTTTCTGTGGTTGCCCAAGTGATGGTTCCGGGACGTAAAATATTGACTGGTACGCCGTGTCTTCTCGCTTCAGTAAATAAGGTTTCAGCCATAATTTTTGACTGCTCATACGTTAACTCCACTTCACGCCATGGCACCACCTGGGTATGTTCTACCACAGGCTGAGGTACATCACTTGGTAACGCGTGGTGTACTCCGATAGTAGAAATATAATGCACTGGCTTCACTTGATGCGAGCTTGCTAAGCGGATAATTTCACGGGCGCCTTCGACGTTGGTTGGGTAAAGAGCAGAAAGCGGATCCATGAGGTTAATGATCGATGCATTGTGAACTATCACATCCACTTGTGCACTTAGAGCTTGATAGTCTGTATTGCTTAAACCAAAGTAAGGCTCGGACATCGTACCGCTGATTATCTGAATACGCTCGTGAGCTATAGCTGTAGGCAGGCCTTTTTCTGCTGCGGCCTGCTCCAAGCGCGAGAATCCATGCTGAATATCATCACAGCGCATCAAGCATAGAATACGATAATCCGTAGTATCCAATATTTCGCGCAAAACATAGCTACCCAAATACCCCGTGCTGCCAGTCAATAATAGGGTTTTTGGCTCGGAATTCGAATCATACGGTAGGGCATCAGCAAGGCCTTCGAGTGCTTCAGTAGCCATGCTGTTTAAATCAATGCTCTCAAGCCATGCTTGTTTTGCTTCATTTGCTTTTGCCAGTGCTTCGGACATTTCGCTGAATACGGCGTGATTGAAAATCAGGTCAATATCTGCATCAAAGCCTGCTGCTAGAAATGCGCTTAGCAGGTTGATGGCATTTAAGCTGGTACCACCAAGTTGGAAAAAATCATCGTGGCGCGATACCTCCGTCACGTTGAGTAAATCACGCCAGATTTGCGCCACAGTTCGCTCAACATGATTGTCAAATGGTGCTTCATATTGTGTTGTCAGTTGCTGCTGTAATTGCGTCAATTGTACTTTAAGCTGTTTTCTATCAACTTTACTGTTCTGACTAAGAGGAAGTGTGTCTAAGGTAAAGAAATGCGTCGGTAACATGTATTTAGGCAACTTGTCATTAAGTAAGGTGCCCAACTCACTGAAGATGATTTCGCTATTGGTTACTTCTTTGACAACCAGTGCCGCAGCTAAGTTACCATCAGTAGATAGATTGACCACCGCGACGTCTTTTACAGCTGGGTGTGCGGCAATAGTTGACTCTATTTCGCCCAACTCAATACGATGACCATTGATTTTGACTTGGCCATCTTCGCGCCCTTGAATGGCAATGATGCCGTCATCCATAATGCAGCCTAAATCGCCAGAGCGATAAAGCCTTTCACCTGTTTGTGGATGTTTAATAAATAGCTCAGCAGTTTTTTGTTTATCGTTTAAATACCCTAATGCCAAACCATCACCTGCAATATACATTTCGCCGGTGACCCAAGTTGGGCAAGGCTCTAGTCGGTCATTTAAAATGTGAATTTGGTGGTTCGCTAGTGGCTTACCATATGGTACTGAAGCAGCATCATCCGCGATGTCTTTGACAGTGTGCTGGACACACCAAATCGCAGTTTCTGTAGGGCCACCTTGGCTGTTCAGGTCAATATGAGGCAGTTGTTGGATTACTTGCTTTGCAAGTTGGACAGGGATCCAATCGCCAGAAAGCATGGCCAGCCTAAGTGTACTGAGCGTCTGATCTTCCGCCCATGGCAAACTGGTCATCAGCATTTGCATTTGCGCAGGCACCGAATTCCACAGACTGACTTGGTGCTTGGCGATCACTTGATGCCAGTGGTTTGGATCTCCCCGTAGCTCTTGAGCTGGTAATACCAGAGTCGCCCCTGCTGAGAGAGTGCCAAAGATATCCCAAACTGAGAGATCAAAGCCGTAGCTCACCAGTCCTAAGGTTTTATCTTTCGGGTTGACATCATACAGGCGATTAATTTCCAGCACGGTATTCAGTGCTGCGCCGTGCGATAGCTGCACCCCTTTTGGCTGACCTGTCGTACCGGAGGTGTATATTACATAAGCTGGCGCTTCGACAAAAATTTGCTGCTGTCGACGTTGCGTGAATATTTCCAATAAACCTTGAAGGTCCTGCTGCGGAATAGCCGGTAGTAATTGATCAAATGCAATAACAGTGACATCAGAGCCAAAGTCTAGGTTAGCATATTGCAACTCTGTGAGTACGATTTTGGCGCCTGAGTTAGCGATGATTGATTGCTGGCGAGCAAGCGGGTGTTTTGCCTCAATAGGCACATACACACAATCGGCAAACAATACTGCAAACACTGCTGCAATTTGTTGTGTGCTTTTGTCTGATACGATTGCAATATGGTCGTTCGGTTTTACCGAGTCGACAAAGGTGAGCCTGATTTGAAGTGCCAACTGTGCAAGTTGTTGGTAACTCATTTCGCCGTTTTGGTCGATCACCGCAATTTGATCTGGGGTATCTAGAACATGTCGTGCAAATCCAGAGTGCAAATATCCTCTAGCTTGTTCTGTTTTGGTGTCGTTTAGCGCGGTGATGTGTACTTGCGTTTGCTTTGGTAAACTCACCGGGCTGGTGGACTGCCATAGTGCTTCATTATTAGCCAGCTCGTGTAATAGTTCACAAAATGCTTGATGTGCTTGCTCAATCACACCGGCTTGGAAAATCCCTTGACGGATATCCCAATCTACGATCAGCTCTCCATTGCGCTCCGTTGCTTGACAATCAAGCCAGACTTGCGGCGTTTGAGTAATTCCGTAACGCAACTGTGCATCATGCATAAATTGGTTGCTGTCTAACTCATCACCTGATAAACCAAGGGTGCTAGTATAGACAATTGGTACTATGGTATTGCTTTGCTGTATTTGGTTCATAGCTCGTAATACTTCAACGCCAGTAAAGTCACTGTGTTCCAAATCACGCCAAAGTTGTTGCTGTAACTGACTTGCCCGCTTGGCGAAACCCGCTTGCGGATCTGGCGATACCCCTAGCACGTTTACTGCGATAAAGTCGCCAACCACGCCACGGACATCTGGGTGCACATTGGCGCGATTCAACATAGTGAGGTTTAAACAAAAATTAGGATGGCGAGACCAGCGTCCAATTACTTCTGTAAATGCGGCTAATACAAGGCTAGAAGGTGTTAGTTTGTGTCTTGCTGCTCGCTCGCCAAGGCGCTGCCAAAGGGTGGGATCTAACTTAAAATTCAAGCGAGAAAACGCGACGTTTTCCTCGTTGCCCGTACTTTTTGCTCTCGGTAGCTCGGGCGGGGCTGGTAGCGTTTTAATGCGCTCTAGCCAATAGGCTTTGTGCTGTTCATAGCGCTGTGCTGTTTTAGGGTGCTCTAACAAGGCTTTGCGTGCAATGACAATATCTCGGTACGAAATCCCCAAAGGCGCAAGAGCACGCTCTGGATGGTTATATAATTCACCGAGTTCGGCGAGCATAATTTGAATGCTAGCAAAATCGGCGATAAGTAAGTCGATAGAAAAATGTAGAATTGACCCTTCACCGGTTTGGCTAAGGTGTAAATCATATTGTGGCCATTTATCCGGTTGATAGTGGCGGTGAGCCAACTGTTCACGCAGGTCTAATAGTTTTTGCTGACGAGTTTGCTGGTCAAGCGCTGCAAACTCATGCACGCGGATCGCTTTTGGCGTAACCTGTGCGATAATTTGTTGAGTACCATCAAGGTTGATAATAGCGCGCAGCATATCGTGGCGCTCAACTAACTTGTGCCAAGCCGTTTGCAGGCGTTTTGCATCAATATTCGGTAGGTCCAACTCAATGTAACTATGGCAGCCAACACCACCATACTCAACGGCATTGTTACGGCCTACTAAGTAAGCAACCTGTAAATCGGTTAGCGGAAACGGCTGATAGCGGTCTGCATAGTTAGGCTCTATAGCTGCCATTACAGGGTCGCTTAAATAGTCGATAAGCGCTGCCTTATTGTCTTGTAATTGTGTTTTTAGTGCTGGTGTCAATACTCCAGCAGGGGCCTTAAATTTTAAGTTGCCTTGATCGGCCCACAGGTAAACGCCGCGGCTTTCAAAGTCAGCGATAATACTGGCGATGGTCATATTGTACCCTCTTCAAATAGTTCATCGGTATCACAGGTTGTGTCGCCTAGATCACGCCAAGCTTGAGTTATAGCAGCAGCGAAGCTGGCAATACTTGGGGCGCTAAATAGTGCTGTAAGTGACACAGATGTTGGAATAATGTGTTGTTGTTGCAGTGTTTGGATAAGCTGTGTTGCGCTTAAGCTATCACCACCGATGGCAAAAAAGTCGTCGTGACGAGAGAGCTGAGGGCGCTTTAAAAGTGATTGCCAGATTTTTGCAAGTTGTTCTTCAAGCTCACCTTCAGGCGCCTCGAACTCAGCTTGCATTAGCTCCAATGCCATAAATTCATTGAGCAATTGCTTTCGGTCAATTTTACCGTTGGCGCTTAGCGGTAATGTCTCAAGTTCTACTAAATGGCTGGGCACCATGTATTCTGGAAGTTGCTGTTCCAGTTGTGCAGTAATTACCTGTGTATCTAACGTAGCTTGGGCTTCCTTAACAAAGGCGGCAACGAGCTTTTTCGGCTCACCAATTGTTAGTGCAACACCGCGACTTAAGCCTTTAACCTGAGCCAAGGCGGCGTCGATTTCACCGAGCTCAATGCGATGTCCGCGCACCTTAACTTGGTGATCAATTCGGCCTAAAAACTCGAGGTTGCCATCCGGCCAGTAACGACCACGGTCACCAGTGCGGTACCAACGCTTACCATCGGCCATCACAAAGCGCTGATCCGTTAATTTTTTATCTCCTCGATAGGCAGTGGCAAGGCCCACGCCTCCGATCCATAGTTCACCTGCAACCCAATCTGGACAATCACGGCCACATGGGTCTACTACACGATATGTTTGGTTCGGGAGCGGTTTACCGTATGGAATAGATGACCAATGTTCTGGCAGCTCACCTTTTACCTCACAGCTGTTTGACCAAATGGCTGCTTCAGTGGCACCACCCATGGCAATTAATGGGATCTGTGAGTGAGTCTTGGCTTGTAATCTTGGCGGTAAATCTAGGCCAATCCAATCACCCGATAGCATCACTTGCGAAAATGGTAGTGGGCGTGCATCGTTTTCAGCGACGACCAGTAGCATGTCGAGCAATATCGGCACTGAGTTCCAAGTAGTGACATGATGTTGATGCACTAGTTCAAGCCACGTAGCTGCGTCTCTGCGGCTCGCCTCATTGAGTAATACAACACTGCCACCAACGCTCAACAAGCCAAATAGATCGTATACCGAGAGATCAAAATCTAATGCAGAAACAGCAAGTACACGGCTATTACTGTTGATAGCATAGTGGCGATTAAGCTGGTCAATGGTATTTGCAGTCGCTTGATGACACATTTCGACCCCTTTGGGTTCACCGGTAGAACCTGAGGTAAAGATCACATATGCGGGTGCATCTGTTGCTACTGTCAAGGGGGTTGCCAGCGGCGTAAAGCCCTCTGCATCCGCCACATTGAGACGAGTGACACCCTGCTCAACGTCTTGGTTGATGTGTGCTTCGTTCGTAAGTACCCAACGGATCCCCGCAGTGCGATGAATTTTCGCTTGACGGCTGGTGGGTTGATGAATACCAATTGGCACATAGCAGCCTCCGGCGGCCATAATGCCAAATACGGCAGCAACCTGATCTACCCCCCTTGGCAAGCTCACTGCCACCGCTTCACTCAGCGATAATCCTTGTTGAGTAAGTAAGTGGGCGATACGCAGTGCTTTGTCTGCCAATTGGCCATAGGTTACTATTTGCTCATCAGCGATCAGCGCAACGGTATCGGGGTGTTGACGGGCATAGTCAAACATCGCCTGATGTAAAGTACGAGGCGTTTGTTCAGCGTAGGTGCTGTTTACTCGGTCTCGCACCAACTGTTGAGATTTGGGTAATGCGTGGCTAAATGCTGTATCCGCTGAAATGGATACTTCGTCCAGTAATGTTAAGAAACGGCTAAACATATTGTCTAGCAACTCAGCTGGAAACAGTGCATCGACGGCATCCCAAGATAGAATTAGCTCGCCTTTGAATTCATACATTTGATGATCTAGCCAAACCTGTGGAGTTGCCGACAATCCGCCATCGGTAAATTGTGGTAAATCTTCATTGAAAGAGTCTGCCAGTAAGTCGTCGGCCATTCCTAATGTACTGGTAAAGACAATGGGCAATGCAGCTGCGGTGCGCCCCATAGTTCGGCTGCGCTCCCTTTGCACCCAGACAGATGAGACTGCTCGGTGATCAAGTACATCAGCAAGTTGCTCTTGCAGTTGCTTTGCATGTTGAGCAATTGTGATGTGCTCGTCAGGGTGGTAAGCAAGGGGGGCCAGAGACGTAAAATCACCAACAATACTGCCAACTTCTGGGTGTACATTTTGACGATCAAATAGGGTCAAATTTAAGGTATGTGGATGGCCACCACTATACTGACTGAGTATTTCCGCATAGGCACTCAGCACTAAAATACTTGGTGTTACATTTTGTGAGCGAGCCGCTTTTTTAATGGCTTGCCACTTGGCTTTTGGCAATCTTGCACTGCGACGAGAGAATTCGCTGTGTTCAATTTGCAGTGGATCTTGTGCCAGTGGTAGTGCTGCCGCATCCGGCAAGGTAGGCAAACGTTCTAGCCAGTATGCTTGGGCTTCATCTATTGCTTGCTGGCTATGTTGAACTTGGGTGACATAGTCTCTAAAGGTTAAGGAAAGTGGCGTTAGCTCAATATCTGGTGCTTGATATAAAGCAGCGAATTCGCGCAATAACAGCATGATGCTATAGCCGTCTAGTGTCATGTAATTAAACATCAAAGCAAGACGCGTACGCTCACTTTCACCCGCTTGATATCTCGCGACTTTAATCGTTATCGCATCATGTAAATGTTGGCTATTTTTAGTTTGCCACCATGCGTGAATTTGCGTTCGTGCTTGGTCTAAACAGGTGTAAGTCATTGGATCGATATCCAATTTTGGTATGCCGCTTTGCTGCAACACAACCTGTTGGTTACTATCGCTCACCTGGGCGCGCAACATGTCATGGCGTGCATACAGCTTTTTCCATGCAAGCATCATTCGCTCAGTATCAAGCGTTAAACTATCGAGTTCGAGTAAGTAGTGAGTGCCGCAATTAAGCGGGAAGCCCGGGGTTTGGCCTAACCAATAAGCACTTTGTACTTCAGTCAGTGCAAATGGTTCAAACTGATGTTCGGGTCTAGCTACAATTTGCTTGCACTGTGTGGCTTCATGCATCTCAAGTGTTGCTGCAAATGCACCAAGCGTTGGGTTGGCAAACAAAGTGCGTAAAGGTTGCTTGGTCGACAACCCACGGTGGGCGAGCTGAGTCAGGAATTGGGTCGCCAGGAGCGAATCGCCACCGAGTGCAAAAAAGCTGCTTTCTAGGCCAACATTGGCAACCCCCAGTAAGTCTTTCCAAAGCTGCGCAACTTGAAGTTCGTTATCTGTTTGTGGCGCTGTTACAGCCACTTCAACGCTAATTTGGTCGTCAAACTGGGTAGCAAGTTGTTTTCTATCTACCTTTCCATTAGCGCTTAGCGGCAGTGCAGCTAAGGCTAAAAAGTGACTCGGTACCATATAATCTGGCAAAGAAAGAGCAAGTTCTGTTTTTACTGCATCGAGATCCAGTTCCGTGCTTTCATCCATTACTAGTGCAGCAACCAACATTTTAGGCTCGCCAATGGTCAATGCCACTCCACGAGAAATACCTTCGATACGGGCGAGAGCCGTATCAATTTCACCCAGTTCAATACGATGACCGCGTACTTTCACTTGGTGATCTATACGCCCTAAGAACTCAAGGTTGCCATCTGGCCAGTATCTACCTCTATCGCCGGTACGATACCAACGAGTACCTTCGTGGTTGACAAAGCGCTCAGCAGTGAGCTTTTGATCTCCCCGATACGCACTAGCAAGGCCTGCACCACCTATCCAAAGCTCACCTGCAACCCAATCTGGGCAGTCGCGTCCGTAGGCATCGACGACACGGTAGGTTTGGTTCGGTAGTGGTTTACCGTAAGGAATGGAGTTCCAGTGAGCTGGAATGTCGCCCTTTACCTCACAGAAATTCGACCAAATAGCTGCTTCTGTTGCGCCACCCATAGCGATAAGTGGAACTTCGGCTTTGTTTTTGGCTTGTAAACGCGGTGGAATATCTAGGCCAATCCAATCACCTGACAACATCACTTGTTTGAAAGGCAATTGTCTGTCATCTTGCTCTGCAACGATGAGCAACATATCCAGCAGGACGGGTACAGAGTTCCAGACATTGATATTATGTTGGTGCACGAGCTGTAACCATTCGCTGGCATCGCGGCGGTTCTCATCACTGAGCAACACAACTTGCCCCCCTACACTGAGTAAGCCAAAGATATCGTATACCGACAAGTCGAAATCCACTGCAGACACCGCTAGTACGCAACTACGTTGATCAATTTTATAGAGTTGATTGAGTTGATCTATGGTGTTTGCGGTTGCCTGATGGCACATTTCCACCCCTTTTGGTTCACCGGTCGAGCCCGAGGTAAAAATAATGTATGCGTGTTGTTCTGGTGACACTCCTATAGGCTTAGCTTGTGGTGTACTTGCTGTAGCGACGTCCAACCTTATCACTGACTCGATGGATTCGACTTCTAAGTGATCACTGTTAGTAAGCACTAATCGGATCCCTGCTATACGATGTATTTTTGCCTGACGACTCGCAGGCTGATGGATCCCGATTGGCACGTAACAACCGCCCGCAGCCATAACTCCCAATATAGCTGCAATTTGATTTATGCCACGTGGCAAAGTGACTGCAACTGGTTCTGCTGGTTCGAGCTGATGCTGCTGCAATAGCGCTGCAATACAGAGCGCTTGCTCACATAGCTGTGCATAACTGACATGCGAGTTTTCAAATACCAGTGCCGTGTCGCCGGGGTTTTGCTGTGCGTGCGCAAAAATAGCATGGTGCAAAGTACGTGGTGTTTGTGGGCGTTCGGTGTGATTTACCGCGAGACGTGTATGCGCTTGTGCATCAGGTAATGGTAAGGACAACTCCTCTTCCCAGCTGCTATGACACAGCTTTTCAAGCGCACCAACATAGCTGTTGAACATGTCATCAATCATACCGGCTGGGAAAAGTGCATCCACCGCATCCCAAGATAGAATAAGTGAACCATCAAATTCGTATAATTGATGGTCAAGCCAAACTTGCGGTGTTTGTGATAAACCTCCAGGTACAATCTTAGGGAAATCGCCGTTTGAGTTTTCAAACAAGCCGCCGCCAAGGCCCAAGGTACTGGTAAACACCACAGGTAGCGCTGCTGATGTGAGTGTGCTTTGGCGAGCTTGCTCGCGCTGGATCCAAATAGAGGAAATTGCTTTGTGTTCAATAGCCTGTGCAATTTGCAGTTGCGCTTCCTGTGCTTGTACCAGTAAAGAGTCACCAATATTTTTACGAAATGCAATTGGGGTTAATGTGGTGAAGTCACCAAACACTTTATTGATATCCTCGTGCACATCTTGGCGATCAAACAGGGTTAAATTGAGCGTGTGATCACCTTCGCTCCAGCGCCTCAGGACATTGCTGTAGGCCGTTAATAGTAGTACTGAAGGGGTAATGCCATAGGATCTCGCTTTATTCTTAAGTGCTTGCCAAGTACCTGTATCGAGTTGTGCTTCGCGGCGCACAAATTCAGGCTTAGTAATACTTTGCGGGTCTTGTGCTAGTGGTAGCTGTGGCGCAGGTGGTAAGGTATTAATCTGTTCTCGCCAGTATGCTTGTGCTGCTAAATGCTCCGCATCATTGTGTTGCACTTGGACCACGTAGTCTCTAAACGAAACATTAATCTCTGGCAAGTGATAAGCGGGATCGTTATAAAGGCTTGCAAGCTGATCTAGCAGCAATTTAATACTAAATCCATCGAGCGTTAAGTAATCAAAAATGATCCCTAAACGGGTCTTATTAGCACCATAATTTACGGCGCAAATACGGTGATTAGGTAATGTCGTTGACTCATTTTGGTCGTGGCTTTGTAGCGCTTGTTGACAAATTCTACGCCAAAATTGGTGGAGATGATCCCTCGCGGCATTGGCGTGATTATTGGTTTCTGATTTCAAGCTCACTTGTGCAATAGACACCGCAGGTAAATGAGACAGCAGTTGTTGCTGACCGTCTGGTGTGATCACTGCACGCAGCATCTCATGGTGCTCAACCAGTTGGTCCCAAGCTTTTGCTATACGTTGAATATCGACATTTTCTCCCTCCAACTCTAGCAAATACAAAGTGCTGCAGTTAAGCGGTAATCCCGGTGTTTGGCCCATCCAATAAGCGCGTTGTACCTCGGTGAGCGGGAATGGCGCAAAACGATTATCTAGATCTGGCACTATTTCGAGTTTTATTACCGGTTCGGTGCTTTCTAAGCGCGCTGCGTAGGCGCTTAATTGAGGAGATGAGAATAAGTCAGGTAGTGGTTTTGGAGATGCCAAACCTTGTTGTTTAAGTTTTGCAATAAGCTGAGTCGCAATTAAGCTGTCTCCACCTAACTCGAAGAAGTGACTTTGCTGACCGATTTGCTCAACCCCCAGTAAAGACCGCCATATATTGGCAAGGCATTTTTCATTGTCTGTTTGCGGCGCGGTTAAACTCAACGCACACTGCTGCTTGGCAGCTAGCTGGTCGACTAGTGTCTTTCGGTCTATTTTACCATTGCTACTGAGTGGCAGCTGCAGTGCAAATTCGATATGGCTTGGCACCATATAATCTGGCAGTAGCTTGTGTAATTGGCGTTGTATGGCGGCGCTATCTAACGTGCTTTGAGCAGCTAAGACTACAACACTCGCTAGGCTTTTGGGCTCGCCAATCGTCACGGTTACGGCACGCTGAACACCATTAATATTGGCAAGGGCTGTATCAATTTCACCCAACTCAATACGATGCCCGCGTATTTTGACTTGATGATCGATGCGTCCTAAAAACTCTAGGTTGCCATCAGGCCAGTAACGGCCTTGGTCGCCAGTGCGATACCAACGCTCGCCATGTTGCTCAACGAAGCGTGCTGCCGTTTGTGTGCTATCACCACGATAACAAGTTGCTAGACCAATACCGCCAATCCACAGCTCACCAGGAACCCAGTCTGGGCAATCTTGCCCGTGTTTATCAACAACGCGATACTTTTGGTTTGGTAGAGGTTTACCGTATGGGATTGAGTGCCAATGCAGTGGCAGTGGTGAGCGAACCTCACAACGGTTTGACCAAATCGCTGCTTCTGTTGCGCCACCCATTGCAATAATAGGTGGATTGGTGGCGCTGATATGTTGTAGCCGAGGAGGAAGGTCCAAGCCTATCCAATCACCAGATAACATCACCTGCTCAAAGTGCAGCTGACGGCTATCTTGTTCCGCTGTGGTCAAAAGCATATCTAGTAATATCGGAACAGAGTTCCAAATAGTTACCTTGTGTTGGTGTACCAGCTCAAGCCATGCTTGTGCATCACGGCGTTGCTGCTCATCAATAACGACTAGTTGCCCGCCAACACTTAACAAACCAAAAATATCATATACAGAAAGGTCAAAATCAAGCGCTGAAACCCCGAGCACACAGCTATCTTGGTCAATTTGGTAGTCTTTATTGAGCTGATAAATGGTATTAGCAGTGGCCTGATGACTCATTTCAACCCCTTTGGGTTCACCTGTAGAGCCAGAGGTGAATATGATATAGGCGGGATTTGCAGGGTCTGTGATAACAGCTGATTCTAGTGGCTCAGCTAAAAGCGCTTGTTGAATATCAATACATTTTACTGCTGGGTCATGTTCTGGATCGTCACCAATAGCAATTGCTAGCTTGACCTCTGCGGTTCGATGGATCTTTTCTCGCCGTGATTGAGGCTGGTGAGGTCCTATAGGCACATAACAGCCTCCGGCTGCCAGTACTCCAAGTATCGCCATGATCTGCTCAGCGCTTCTGGGTAATGTTACGGCTACAGGTTCTGCACCCTTCAGCCCTTGTTGCTTCAAATAAGCGGCTATACGTAGCGCTTTTTCAGCGACGGTACGATAGCTTAACCGTTCGGTGTTGAATATTAACGCAGTCTTATCAGGGTGTACCTGAGCACCTCTAAAAAATGCTTCATGCAATGTATGTGGGGTATAAGGTGCACCGGTGTTATTCGCTGCTTTGCGTTGGATTTGCTGATACTCTGGCAGGTCAATAAGATGTGATGCGTGCCATGCACTGCTATTTGTCGCTAGGTTTTCAAGTAATGCAACATAGCTTGCAAACATGGTATCAATCAGCAACTCTGGGAAAATCTCATCCACAGCATCCCATGCTAGCATCAAACCTTCATCGACTTCATACACTTGATGGTCTAACCAAACTTGTGGTGTTTGCGAGATCATGTAGTTAAATTGACCCAATACCGTGTCTTGTTGCGACAGAAGTGGGGTGCCTAAGTTACAGGCAAATACGATAGGTGCGCTTACACCCTGTGCATAACCGTGTTTTACTAAATCGCGTTGGATTTGAACTGCGGAATAATCACAGTGTGCGACGTTTTGGTGAAATTGGCTTTGTATTGTTTTCGCATGATCAATAAAACCTTTTTCTTCACTAAAATCACAATCTAAAAGCAATAGATTGGTGAAGTCTGCGACTACGTTTTCAATACCTGGGTGCTGAGTTTTGCGATCAAAAAGTGGTAAGTTCAGCGTGAATTTCTTCTCGCCACTAAATTTGGCAAGTACGTACGCATAACTAGTAACGAGCAACATAGCGGGTGTCACTTGATACTGTTGTGCGGTATTTTTAAGCGTCTTCCACTGGTTTTGGCTCAAGGTGTGCAAACGGCGAGAAAATGTTGGTCGAGTGATGGTTCGAGGGTCGCAACGAAGGGGAAGCTGTGGACCAGAGGGGAGGGTTGCTAAACGCGTTTGCCAATAAGCTTTGTCTGCTTCAAACTTATCTTTATTTTGCGCATTTTCAAACGCTAAGTACTTTGCGAAGCTCCAGTTTGGATCAGTGTTGAGTGTACCGCCATGATAAAGCACGGCAAGATCTTTTAATAAGATATTTAAGCTCTGTACGTCAGCGATCAGTAGGTCTACATCAAAGTGGATCCGACATTTTCCTTCGGGGAGTAAACTCAATTCCAGCCCTAGGGTTTGACCATACTCAATACCTAATTTTCGATGTGATAGGCGGCTGCGAATTTGCTCTACCGCTTGAGTTGCCTCATCAAGAGTTAGTGACCTAAAGTCGTTAATTGCAAGCCCTGGTGTGGGTAGCTGTGAATGCACTTGCTGGGTACCAGACTCAGTAAACTGTGCACGTAGCATGGGATGATAGTGATAAAGTGCATGCCATGCTTGTTCGAGCCTTAAAGGATCGATATCTTTGTTGTCTACCTCCAGATAGGCGTGACAACCGACGCCACCCAGCTCTTGCTCATCTTGGCGACCAATCCAATAGGCATATTGCACGTCAGTAAGCTCAAACTCTGCGTAGGGGTCTATATCGGGTAGTTTAGGGGCTCCAATAACTTCGACATCAGTATCTGTTTGCATGCATAAAAGTGTTATCCAGTCGCTAAGAACTGGTTGTTCAATCAGTTTTGAGAAGGTTACTTTTGCGCCTTGTTTTCGCCACTGGTTGACCAAACGCATCATATGCATTGAGTCTAAGCCAAGCTCAATAAGGTTGGCATCTAGCTTGTCTTCAAGCGGTGTTTTCACAAACGCTTGTACATGTTTTAACAGCTGTTTCTTATTTAGGGGGATCTTTACCTGTGTCATGTGTTAGCTCTGCGCCTCTTCTAACGTTTTTTCATCAATTAGGTAGTTGGCGATGCAACTGAGTTTTTCGATGGTTTCTGTCAATTCACGCTCAGGCTTAGATTGGTCAATGACACCAGCGCCAGCTTGCAGCCATGTAAGGTTATTGGCGCGATAAATTGAACGCAGTACCAAAGCTGAGTCCATAAACCCGTCATTATCTACAATCATTACACAGCCGCTGTACCAATCTCTGCTATTTGGTTCAAGGCGCAATATGGCTTCTATGGCTTCGCGTTTTGGGATCCCTGACGCCGTAACTGCTGGGAAAAGCGCTTGAAATGCATGCCATGGGTTTTTACCATTACTTAGTTGACCACAAACGCGAGAGGCTAGATGTTGTACACTGCCGCGACGGCGCACAGCCATAAATTCACTTACCGCAATTGAACTGGGTTCACATATTTGCTCCAATTCTTCTTGGGCTAATTTTACTGATACAGCGTGCTCCGCTATTTCTTTAGTATCGTTAAGAAGTTCTTCTCGTAGCTGCTGCTCTTCTTGTGGCGAGTTACCAAGTGAGCGAGTACCAGCTAGGGGTTGTGTGCTGATATATCCCTTGTTGCTGGCTTCAAGTAGGGTTTCTGGGCTGAAACCTGCAATTGAAAAGTCGTTTAACTGGTAGAGGAATGAGCGTGCAGGCGAATTATGTAAACGGCCGTAGCGGAAGCTCTTATTCAAACAAATGCTGTCTGGCACATGAATACGGCGAGACAAGATCACTTTTTGATATTGCCTGTTGCAAATTTCTTCGATGGCTTTAGCAACCGATGTTTTGTATTCATCTTTATATTGCGTGTTGATCTGTGGTGTTTGTAGAGGCTTAAGTGCAGCCGCACTTTCCGTTTGTACGCATGATGTATCTGCTTTTAAAACTAATGTTTCAAGCGCTTTGAGGTCAGCCTCAGTTAACGCGCGCAGTATCGCTTTATTTGCTTCAAGGCGTACCTCTAATTCTGGCACAAATAATTGTAAAGACTTTTCATGCTCAGTGCGTGTTTGAATACCGTGAAATACGCTAGCTAGTTCAAACTTGGCTACGCCATATAACCGCCAGTTTTCGAATTGAATACTTTGCAGTGCTTGCGCCATTAGCTCAGGAAAAGGTTTGCCATTAAACTGTTTTGTTTTTTCACCTTGTTGTAAGGTTATTTCGCTGCCGTTGGAATATAGTTCAGCTACTTTGCCAAGGCCAACAGACCAAGCAGACTTACACTCGTATATGGCTTTAAATGGATGGCTGCTGAGCTCAGAAATCCTCGGTGCTAACTGCATTGAAGTTGACTGGACAGAGATGGTTTTTTCAATATAGGGTATTGGTTTTAATTGGTTCATATTGGGCTCTACATACTCATCTTCAGCACGTTTTATCAGTGCTTTTTTATTGATCTTTCCTATCGCGGTGAGTGGCCAAAAACTGAGTGAAATGATTTGATCTGGATATTTGAAGCGTGCAACTTGCTGTTCTTGCAACAGCTGATAGACCTCACTGAGGGAAACGGGCTGACTAGAAATAATGCAGGCACAACTACGTTCGCCAAGATATGCGTCTGGTACGGGTACTAATATGGCTTCATCAATATAGGGGTGGGAGAGCAGTCGTTGTTCTATTTCTGCGACAGCGATTTTTTCTCCTGCTCGGTTAATCTGTTCTTTGATCCGCCCTTCAACAATTAGGTTACCAGCTTGGTTCACACGCACTAAATCACCCGTACGGTAAAAGCCATCGGTGGTAAAGGCTGTTTGGTTATGTGCTTGTGCTTTGTAGTAACCTGCGATGGTATAAGGACCTTTGGTTTGTAGCTCACCAACGTCACCTTGCGCTACGGGGTTATCTTGTTCGTCAACAATGCGTACTTTATCAAAGTCACAAAGTGGGCGGCCTTGGGTATGCACCACTTCATTTAACGGGTCATCCAAGCGGGTGAAGCACAGTAACCCCTCGGCCATACCAAACACCTGTTGTAGTTGACAACCAAGTACATCGGGCACTTGTATCGCTTGCTCGGCGGTGAACTTAGCACCACCCACTTGTAGCAGTTGCAGGCTACTTATATCGGTGTCATCCCATTGTTTAGCCTCAAGCCATAGTTTTGTTAAAGCGGGTACCAAAGCGGTGTGAGTAACTTTGTGTTGTTCTATAAGTGGAAACGCTTCGTCTGGCCCAGGCGTTGGACATAGCACCACCGTTCCACCCTGACAAAGTGTGCCAATGATCCCGGGGCATGCTAAAGGGAAATTATGGGCGATTGGTAAAACCGCTAAATAAGTGGTTTGCTCATTAAATTGACATAGCTCGGCAGAAGCCTTGGCATTGAAGTAATAATCATTGTGGCTGCGTGGAATAAGTTTAGGTGTACCTGTGGTGCCACCAGAAAGCAACATGAGAGCTGTGGATGTTGGATCGATATTAGAAACCTGCATGTACTCGGTACTGTCTAACTGAGAAAGGGATGTATATGGAGTGGAGGTTGGTGTATCACTCGCGACCAAGATATGCTCAATACTTGAACATGCGGACACAATACGTTGGGCCATAGCAATATAGTCGTGCCCCAAATAACTGCTTGGTACTATGTATGCCACAGGGTTACTGAGCTCACACAACGCTGCAATATCGGACTCTCGCTGCGCAGGCATGGCCAAAATTGGAATGACACCTAATTGGAACAGTGCGAAGCAACTAATTATAAAATCGAGAGAATTGGGCAGTTGCATCATAACGTGGTCGCCCGCTTTTAAGCCTATATTGCGAAACCCAGCGCTGCGCGTTATCACGCGTTGCTCAAACTGAGCGTATGTGAGTTCCGTTTCATCTTCTATCAGGGCGACGTTATCTGAAAATTGAGACCGCCAATCGGCGACAAGGGAACCGAGACTTTGTTGCTGCCAAATATTCTCTTCAATATAGAGGTCTTGCTCAGCCTTCGGCCGGACTGGCGTATCAATTGTTGTTTTCACTATTATTCTCCGGTTATGAAGCACGATCGCGGTTGGTCTTTGAGCCTTAGTAACTGCGAGTGTTATTTGTCATGAAATTTTCTTGCCCAAAAAATATGTTTTTGGACAATTTGTTCCCACCCCAAAAAGTTGTTGTATGCCCCTATCGGTAATTTTTTCGGGGAAATTTGCTTGCATATCAGAGAACTTATACTTACTTCCGATCTGGGGGATATTGAACGGATATGGGGAGAGTTGCTTGGATTGCTGCAGTAGGCTTATCGCTATTTTTTATTGTGATTAGATAAATCACCGTGTGGTAAAAGTTGACGGCATAAACCAGAGATACAAACAAGGAATTTGTTCCGGCCTTTAATGGCTGACTCTGTTGTTCAAGTTTCACGTTTGGTTGATTTAAATCTGATATCTCGAAAAGCTAGCGGATTGGCAAGAGCATATTTGTTTGGTTGCTCGGTGTTAATGTCGCTTCGGGTTAGTTTATACGACCTATTTTTAACCGCATTTAACGGAGTAGGTATATGCGTGTTGAGTCGCATGAAACCGACGGGCATTGCAGTCCTTGGTCTATCATTTTTACTATCTGCGCACCTTATAAAGGCAAGATGTTGATAGCTTTTAGCTTAATGGTGTTTGTCACTTTGCTTGAAATCGTGCCTGTGTATTTGTTATTTCTTTCTATCCAAGCCTTACTTAACCCTTTATCGACCTCCATGGACCTATTGTTGTGGATTGCAGCAGGTACTTTTGGCGCGATTTTATTGAAGTCTGGGTGTGCTATGGGCGCCTATTACTTCAGTCACCAAGTCTCTTTTAAAGCGCTCACTGAAGTTAGAATGACACTCGCAAGTCAATTGGCAAATATGTCGTTAATATGGTTCAGTGCTCAAAACCCCGCCGTTTTAAAACAAAATATATTGCAAGATGTTGAGCATATTGAAAACTTTATAGCTCATCAAAGTGTAGAGTTGTTTAACGCAATCCTTACACCTTTTGTGGTCTTTACGGTGATCGCTTTTATAGACTGGCGGCTTGCTCTCAGCACGGTTGCAGTTGTGCCGTTAGCATTTTTTATTAGTAGTTTATTTATGTATAAAACAGCTGGTCAGTATGAGCGTTTTAGCCTTGTGTCAGAGGATTTGACCACGACACTAAGTGACTATGTTAAAAATATGCCACTGATGAAGCTATATAATTTAGACAGTGAACGATTTGCCGTTTTAAATCGAAAGTTGGGTCAATACCAGAAGTTGGTGCTCGAACTCACCGGCCAAACGGTGCCAGGCTGGACGTTATACACCGCATTGCTGAGTGCATCTTTTGTTTGCTTGTTACCTGCTGCGATTAGTTTTCATAGTGCGCAAAGTGTCACTACTGAGCAGGTTGTTTTAAGTATATTACTGGCTGTTGGTATGCTTAATCCAATCATCAAAGTGAGTCGCTTTTTTATGGAGGCAAATGAGCTACTAGCTGGTGTTAAACGGATCACACCTATCTATATGGCGCGCTTTTCTAATTCATCTAGCGCACCTGTTAAAGCTGATAAAAAGTTGCCTCTAATGCAGTTTCATAATGTGGATTTTGCTTACCATTCTAATCAGGTTTTGGCTGATGTGCACTTTAAGCTAGTGCCTAATTCATTGAATATTATAGTCGGTGAATCTGGTAACGGTAAATCTACGCTTGCTATGTTGGCATGTGGTTTATTGTCTCCTTCATCAGGTAAAGTGCAACTATTCGGGCAGGATGTGAATTTACTAAGTGATAGTGTCCGATCGCAGTTTATGAGTGTGGTAACGCAAGAATGCTACTTATTTGAGGGCACGTTACGAGATAATATTTTGTTTGGTCGCAGCCATGTTAGTCCCGATGGACTAGAGCGTGCCATTATGACTGCTCAAATAAAGCACTGGATAAGCCAATTACCTGAAGGTCTCGAAACACAGGTACAAGTGCGTGGACAAAATTTGTCTGGGGGAGAAAAACAACGTATTGCTATTGCACGTGCTTTGTTGGCCGCTCCCCCTTTGGTGATTTTAGATGAAGCCGCGGCGGCAATGGACAATGTGACACAATCCAAATTCTATCAGGCTATTCAAACGTATTATCCAAGCACTACTTTCTTGGTGATCACCCACAAGTATCTTGGCCTTGAAAGTATCGGTCAGATCCTTGTCTTGAAAGAGGGGAAAATTGTCTCACAGGGAACTCATGACGAGTTGTTATCGAGTTGCGACTATTATCGCCGCAGTTGGTTGCTGCAACACAGCGAAGGAGAGCAACAACAACTGGTAAAAGGCTCGTCAGATTTCCAATCTATAAACTATGAGGCTTAAATGGACAGACAAGCATTATTGAGTATTGCTCGAGTAATAGGACACGCAAGCTCTGGTAAGTGGCGCTTTTATACTGGCGTTGTTTTTCGAGTGTTAGAACGTAGTGTAGCAATTGCACCGCTGCTATTATGTTTCCACTGGCTACAACAGCAGTTTTTAACCACGTCAAAAGTGGTGCCCTGGCTTTCGACACCAATGGATTATTTTATGGCTTTAGGTGGTTGCTTTGTAATGCAACTGCTATGTGCATATATAGGCCAATATCAAAGCTTTGTAGGCAGTTATCAGGTTGTCCATGCGTATCGTATTAAATTGATCAATCATGTGCGACAACTGCCTCTCGGACGTATGCGGCGTACTCACAGTAGCGAGTTTTTAGAAATACTCACTGAGGATATAAAAAAAATTGAGAGTATTTTTTCCCATATCGCTCCCGATTTGATTTCTGCTTTGGTGACACCTGTGATTGGTCTGGTGGTGATGTTATTTATCAATCCTATTTATGCCATTAGTACATTGATACTATTGCCTTTGGCATTTTGGGTGATGGAAGTGTCGAAACGAAAGTTTGTGCAAGTTGCTATGGCTAAGCAGCAATCATATCGCCAAAGTGCCAGCGCCATTACCGATTATATTGAAGCACTAAAAACCCTCAAGTTATATGACCAAGCACAAGTATGGCTGTCCCACCTCGCCAAGCAGTTAGAGAAAACAAAGCAGCATAGCCTACAAGTGGAAATGTGGGGAGCCGGTCCCGTATTAACCTATCGCATCGTGCTAAATATGGCGCTCAGTATGTTTGTGATAATGTTAGCCATAACCTTACCAGAGCACCGTTTTTCAGGTATAGATTTCACCACTATTCTATTTGCCCTGCTGCTAATAAAACTACTCGAGCCCCTTCAAGAAGTTGGCGAATATCTAACGGTTTTACGTCTGGCTATGCAGTCTGAGCGCAAGCTTGAGTCTATTCTAAATGAGCCTGTGCTGGCTGAGCCAGATAATCCCCAATTACCAAGCAATTTTGATATAGAGTTTGAGCGAGTATCGTTTCAACATGGGTCTAAAAAGGTCATAGATGATGTGAGTTTTTGTGTGCCACAAGGCACTACAATGGCCATTGTAGGCGCATCAGGTAGTGGTAAATCAACATTATTAAATTTGTGCGCACGCTTTTTTGACCCTAATTCAGGTTGTGTGAAAATCGGTGGCCTAGATCTTAAAAACATTGGCTCAAAGGGTGTGCATCAATTAGTTGGTATGGTGTTTCAAGATATCCAGTTAATCGATGCCAGTATTGTTGAAAACATTCGTATTGGTCGGCTTGATGCCAGCGATGAAGAAGTGATAGAGGCGTGTAAAACGGCTAATTGCTTAGAGTTTATCGATAATTTACCAAGTGGCATAAATACCCGAGTTGGCGATGGGGGCTTATTGCTGTCTGGTGGCCAAAGGCAGCGTATTGCGATTGCTCGAGCGCTATTAAAAAATGCGCCTATTGTACTGCTTGATGAAGCCACAGCCTCACTCGATCCTATTACTCAATCAGAGGTAATCATCGCCATGAAAAACCTGTTGCAAAATCGTACCGTGGTCACCATTGCACATCGGCTTTCTAGTATAGAAGGGGCTGATAACATTATCGTACTTGAGCAAGGTAAAATAGTGGAGTCGGGGTGTCACCATCGCCTGTTAGCGCATGGAGGGCACTACACGCACCTTTGGAATACACAGTCTATGCAACTTGTGTAAATGGAATACGTACTGGCATTATTAACAGGAAAGTAAATGAATAATTTAGTCAACAATGAGAGGGTGCAAGAGGCGGGTGATGTATTTAGTCTGAAGCCGCTGATGTTTGAGACATTTGTTTGTACTATGGCTGTAATGGGGTTTACTGCGTTAGCAGGTCCTATTGCTCATGTGATTGGGCTCAAAGCTTGGCAAATTGGCGCGGCGATGACAGTTGCTGGGATTGCTTGGGTTATTATGGCACGGTTCTGGGGAAGCCTTAGTGACCGAAAAGGTCGGCGCCCGGTGATACTCTTTGGACTGGCAGGTTTTGTCATTAGCTATGCATCGTTAGCAGTCTTTATCGACTTTGCGATGCAGACCGCAATAGTGCCCGTGCTTGCATTTGCAGGCATAGTGGTTGGACGTGGATTCGCTGGGATGTTTTATGCTGCGGTACCGGCGACCTGCGCTGCTTTAGTCGCGGATCATGTTGTGCCTAAACAACGTGCGGCAGCGATGGCGGGGATTGGTGCGTCAAGTGCGGCTGGTATGGTGATTGGTCCTGGGTTTGTTGGACTGCTTGGGCCTTTTAGCTTAAGCATGCCTTTGTATATTTCAGCAATGTTGCCCCTCATTGCTCTGATTGTTCTTTGGTGGGTACTGCCAAAGTACGAACGGCATGTGAAACCCAGCAACAACCGGGTTCGTTTAACGGATGCAAGGTTACGTAGACCTGTTACTGTGGCTTTTATTGCCGCTTTTAGCGTGGCTGTTGCGCAGATCACGGTTGGCTTTTTTGTCCTTGATAGGCTTCAGCTTGATCCTGCTGAAACTGCGCGCGCTGCAGGTATTGCACTCGCGACTGTTGGTGTGGCACTGATTATCGCGCAAGTGGCACTACAGAAGCTTGAATGGCAGCCTGCGCGACTAATTCAATTCGGCGGAGTCATCGCTGCCGCTGGATTTGTTTCTGCGATTTTCGCATCAGCGCCCATCTTGCTCTGGGTTTGCTATGGTGTCGCTGGCTTTGGTATGGGATGGATATATCCGTCTGTCTCTGCTTTGGCTGCCAATTCGGTGGAGGCTGATGAGCAAGGTGCGGCTGCCGGAACGATATCAGCGGCGCAAGGAATGGGTATTGTTATGGGCCCGATTGTTGGAACTGCTATTTATGAAATAGAGATTGGGTTGCCGTATGGACTAATAGCAGGAATGTTATTGGTAGCAGCTCTGACACCAGCTCGTATCCGCACTTAATCGTCCAAAAATTGGGATAGCAACTGTAACTTGCTCTTTAGCCGTTGTTATCCCTTAGGGCTGCGTCCGTCAACTTCTATATGCTTTGAATACACGCACATAGGTCAGCAGGTGTGCGTGTGATCAGAGTTTCAAGATGAAGCGCGGGGCAAAGTTAGCGTGAACTTAGCTCCACCAAGTTCGGAAAACCCAACATGGCAACTGCCGCGATGCCAAGTGGCAATTTTACGTACGATAGCTAGCCCTAGGCCATAACCACCATTATCTTTGCTACGACTTTCATCTAAGCGAGAGAACGGAATAAAAACCGATTCCCACTGAGACTTAGGGATCCCATCGCCATCATCCTCGATATGAAGATAAGCGCTGATTTTGTCACATTCAAGACTAATTTCGATGTTTGAGCGACCGTACTTATCGGCGTTTTGTACAATATTTTGAATGGCTCGAGAGAGGTAGTGAGCGTTACCTGAGACGATAACCTGCGTGCTCTTTTTATTAAGAGTTATTTGTTTATCGGTGAGCTTACTAAGTTTGTTTATCTGGTCGTCGACAAGCGCGCAAAGGTCAAGTGGTGTTACTTCAAGTTTATCTACTTCAAATTCAAGGCGTGCGTAAGCCAGCATTTCGTCTATCATGGCTTCCATTTCGACCACATCATCTGCCATATCGTTTGCTTGTTCACGGCTTTGTTCTGGTAGCATGGCGAGAGCAAATTTAAGTCTGGCAAGTGGCGTTCGTAGGTCATGAGAAACGGCATTGACGAGTAACTTTTGGTTTTCAATTAACCTTGCTACTTGAGACGCTAAATCGCGGATCTGCTCGGTTAAATTTGAAATAGCAGAAAACCGGGAATGCCGGGCCGCATTGGGTAGCTGACCTTGAGTGAGGTTTTCGGTGATATATCTCAGTTGCAATAAATCGAGCCACAACGGCCTTATCCACAGCATAAGTAAAAACGCGAGCACGGCATACGAAAGCAGTTTGATAACCCATTCTTTATTAGCAGCGGAAGCCGCTGGCGCTAGTGGCCCTAATTGTAGCAATGAGGTTGAATTTGGTACTTTGAAAGTGAGCCATGCACTACCTTCATCATCAAAACTCGTCAAAATTCCCCCTTGCATTAATGTGCTGGCTTGCTCAGGTAGCCAAGCGACATCATCCATGTCGAGTACTTTCAGGGTTTCTGACTCTTGGGGTAAGTTGTGTGAGGAAATACTCGCTTTGAGCGTGTTGGCGACCGCTTTTGCGTGTCGCAACTCATCGGGCGCAGAATGCACCCAATGAGACCAGATGGCTTCGCTCACTTGATTGATCACGACGATGCTGGTAAACACAGCCAAATAAAGGCTGAGTAATAGCTTTAGCACGAATTCACTAATCCCAAGCAGACTTCGAGCAGAGGTAACCCTTGCCCCACACGGTGATAAGCCTTGCGGGTTGCTCAAGATTGTCGCCAAGTTTTTTTCGCAAACGGCTAATACGTACGTCAACGCTTCTGTCTAATCCGTCGTACTCGCGACCAACAACGTGTTTATAGATATAGTCTCGGCTAAGTGTTTCACCAGCGTGGCCAGCAAGCGTTTTTAGTAAGTCAAATTCATAACTAGTTAGTTCAACTTCATCGCCTGCTAAATAGACCTTACGGTCCGATTTATCTATTTGTAATTCGCCCAAGGTGATCGAATCTGAATGTACCTCATCATTTTGTGTGCGCCTTATAAGTGCGTTCAATCGAGCAAGTAGCACGTAGGGTTCAACAGGTTTGATGATATAGTCGTCAGCGCCAATTTCGAGCCCTTTTACATGGTCGAAGTCGCTATCTTTGGCGGTAAGGAATAGAATCGGCCCTTTAAACTCACCGCGTGCCGCTTTACAAATAGAGAAGCCGTCTAGGCCAGGAAGCATAATATCTAAAATTAAAATATCAGGTTTCTCGGCTTCTATTGCCTTAATGGCGTTTATACCATTGTGCAATTGAACAACTTCAAAACCGTTATGGATTAAGAACTTTGCGGTTAACTCCGCTAATTTTACATCATCTTCGACAAGTAACACCTTAGCCATTAAAACACACTCCAATCGCTTCTAAGTTTACGTCTATATTGTTGATTGACGCTTGTGTGTACTTCAATATTTTGTTTTGCAACAACGTTATTTTTAGCATCTTTTAGGGTAAAGAGCATGGATTTTGAGAGGTGGATAATTTGTGTTGATTTCGCCTCCTTGGCGTGCTCCCAGCATTGCAACTTTTGTTGCTCTTGAAACAAGCATAAGCTCATTGAGGTCGGCGCGTACCAAGCAAATTTTGCTGTCATTTCACAACGTTGCCCAGCCTGTTTTACCATGCATGTAATCGGTTTTATTTCAAGACTGACATCATTGTTTTTTTTGGTTAAAGCTTGGCTAGACGTGCTGAAAATTATAATTATTATTGAATACAGCCTAAAATTCATATTTTCCCCCGACAAACACCGTCGCGGTATAACTGTCCTCGACAATCGGGCTATCTGTCATTGCATTATCTAGTTGTTGATACTTAGCGTTAAACTTGAATGTCCAAGATTTACTGACAGGGTAAGAGTAGGCAAAACTGATATAAGGTTGAAAGCTTGAACTACCTTTATACCACAGCGCACTATTTGCAATGTCTGCTTTGTCTATGCCGTAATAGTAGTCTATTAATTGTCGGCTCTTCCATTTTAGCCCACCTTTAATAAAGACATAAGTATTTGGGGAGCTGTCAAAACGAAAACGGTAGCTAACGCCAATATCCGCATTGTAGCCCTGATAAGTATTGGTTATATCGGTAAGCCATGATGCACTGACTTTTACTCTATCGTTTACCACCCAATGGGCTAAAACACCACCATCAACGGCCCATTTTCTCGACTCGATTTCATCCAAAGAAATAGCGGTTTGCTCTGCGGCAAATTCACCACCTGGTAATTGCTCGCTGGCGTCAAACCCCATTTTTTGTACGAAGATGTTACTCGGGTGGAACCTCTCAAAATAGGCTTGCTCAGTGTTAAAAGTCCCGATCAGACTGAGATCAAACTTATCGGAGTAATAAAAGGTGTAGCCCAAGGTACCATTATCTAAAAAGAGATGCTCGCCATAGTAACTAACGTAGGGAACGATGACTAAAGGGATATTCTCACCATCGTGAAGTGGGTTTGAGATCACCCCACCGCCAAGTGCAATGCCAAACCGCCATTTGTCGACTGGCGTGCATTCGCTGTCATTTGCATCACATGGCACCGCTGTGGCATTTACCTGAGTGGTAACCAACAAGGCTAAGGCCATTAAAAACTTATTCAACTGGAACTCCGGTATTGGGGTTGGGCTTTGCACTTTTTTTGCAGATATTTTTCTTTGACCAAACGTCTGTCAATTAAAGCACAACATCGCTACTAGTCTAATTTACCAGCCGTCGTACAAATTACCAGAAAGGGTAACATTAAATAACAAAACAAGTTGCGAAGATAACAGAAATTTTTAACTGAAAGTTTAGGCTTAGTTTGCACTTAACTTACAAGGAAACAGATCATGAAATGCAAGATGTGGCTCAGTCTTCCGCTTGCCGCTAGCCTATGCGCATGCGGTGGTAGTAGTGACAACAATGAAGACAAATTACCAGAACTTAACGCCCTGAATAATAGTTCGGCTCCGTTAAAAACGGCCTCTTCAGCTCAGTTTAGTCAGTTTATCAAAAACGGTATTTTCGTTGCCAGTGGTGGATTGAGTAATAGTGATGACTTGGAAAACCCATCAACAACGGATAGTGAGCCTTATTCCGGTACAAACCAACTGGTTGACGGTGTGTCAGAAAGTGATCGAATTAAATTTGATGGCCGATATCTATTTATTGCAGGCTCAACGGGTGTCGCATATCAAGATGCTGACAATAAGACCTTTGTGCGTATCTTGGACACCAATGCTGGCGATGTTCCTACCCAAGTTAATGAGTTAACAGTGTCAGACTCTGAATTTGCCAGCCAAAACCTTTACCTTCAAGACAATCAGCTTGTTAGTGTATTAATGGATTATGAGTATGATTTTGCTGATGATATGTCTGAGCTAGACGTTCAACCTGAGATAAATTATCAAGGAGTGATTGAACTTGCCTTTAGTGACGTTGCATTACCAGCGCAAGCGGAAGTTGAAAAACGTTTTCAAATCGATGGCTCATTAGTTGGTAGTAGGTTAATTGGTGACAAACTTTACGTTATCGCAGACCATACGCTGAGCTATAGTGATTTTAATCCTGCTGATAAAGTAGCAAGTTACAATCGTTTAATGAACACCAACGTTAACGATTTATTACCTAAATTTAGAAACTTAACGCAAGGAAGTGCGGAGCCATTAGTGGCTGCAGATGGCTGTTTTTTACCAGCCGATGCCACTGCAAAAGATGGCTATAATGGCCTAACAACAGTCACTGAAATTGACATTCGTAACCCTGATGATGTGAAGACAACTTGCGTCAGTACTCGAGTCTTTGGTTTTTATATGTCAGCGACCGCCGTGTACCTATACAATTATGCATTTAACGATAGCGATGATGATGTGAAAACTTCACTCTGGGATCCCTCTGGTATGGTATTACATAAATTGCTGTTAACGGATGAAGGGGTAACATATCAAGCAACAGGCGAGGTTGACGGCCAACTTTCGCGTGTCAGCGATTCTATGGCTGCCACGCGCTTTGATGAAAAAGATGGCGTGTTACGTGTGGTAACGAGTCAGTATGATACGGAGATTGGTAATAGCCATAAATTATATGTACTTAAACCAGAAGGTACAGAACTCAAAACTGTGGCTACGCTACCAAATAGTCAAAACCCAACACCTATTGGTAAAGTTAACCCGGATACTGGGCTTGTGGATGAAGACGTTTATGCAGTGCGTTATTTCAATGATACGGCTTACGTCGTAACCTTTAGGCAGGTTGATCCACTCTATGTCTTAGATTTATCTGATGTATTGCAACCTAGAATGGTGGGAAGCTTGGAGGTCCCGGGTTTTTCTTCTTATCTGCACCCAGTTGGTGAAGGCTTATTACTGGGGGTAGGCCAGCACATTGGCGACCCTGATGGAAACGTGCAGCCGGGTACCAAAGTCAGTTTGTTTGACGTAGCAAATCCTGCCGAGCCAAAGTTACTCAAAGATCACACTTTTGCAGGGGGGTTTACGCCGCTAGAATACGACTACCGTACATTAGCCATGCTGAAAGACAATGAGTCCGTAACCAGATTCACATTGCCAGTTGTTTACTGGAATACGGAGCAAACGAGTGATAGCGATTACAGTTGGTTTGCGCAAAATGAGCTTGCTGCGTTTGAAATTATCCAAGGTATAGATTCAACGCTCACTTACCGTGGCAGTAGTCGCGCAGCTGTAGCAACTCCTATAGACAATGATAAAGCACTCGGATATACCGAGGCCGATAGAGGGTTAATCCAAGCTGATAAACTACTTTATATCCATGGTAACTATGTCTGGCAGAGCAACTGGTTGACACCAGCCGACAACAGCGGACCACATTAACCTAACTCCCTTTAAATATTAGGTTGTTGTACACTGTTTCGTTGCCAAGCGGTGAACTGTAGCACTGCTTAACACAGCTTCAGAGTTAACGTTACTTTTGCTGAGCCTGTATCAGCGAAACAGTGATTTTGGCCCCGCCTAGCGCGGGGCTTTTTTCATTTAAAGATAAGGGGCTACTCAGTGGTAGCCCCTCGGATCAATGCAGAAGTCTAAAACTGGTATTTTGCGCCTATAAATGCAAAGCGACCAACACCTGAGCCATAGGCACTATCAAAATTACCTGTGCCGCCAACGATAAATGGTCCTTTTTCATCGAATAAGTTGTTCACACCACCATAAAGTGAAAGTGTACGATTACCGTTTAGCGCCATACTATAGTTAACGCTCAAACTGTGAGTGGTAACCGACGGCAGCGCGCCTTGCCATAGCGGTTCTGGGTTGGTTATACAGGTTGTTTCGCCTTTTGCACAGCGCTCATTGTTCTTGGCGATAGCTGTTTGCCAGTCTTCGTATCTCGAGCGGCTCGCTTCGACTGCACCTTTATATTTTGTGCTCCAGCGTACACGCCAATCATCTTTATACCAAGTCAGTGAAATAGCACCTTTGTCTTCGAAAATATCTTCGTTTAAGTAGCCTTCATAAAGGTCTTCGTATTGTCCATCGGGACCCGTACTGGTGATTGAGTATTCGATCACGTGTGTCCAATCGGCTTTCACCTTAAAGCTACCGTAATCGCTAGCGTCATACACATATTCTAGTGCGATATCGTAACCTTTAGTGCGGATCTCATCCGTGTTGATGACACGTTGATTAACTTCAAAAATCTGCCCTTCTTCATCGCGTTTAATATCACGACAAAACTCGTTACTGTCACCGAACTCCATCGATGAAGCGTAACAAAACTTTATGATATCTTCATTAGCAAGCGAACTCACCGCATCATCGATTTTGATGTCGTAATAATCTAGCGCAATTCTAAAGTCAGGTGCAAAGGAGGGCGCTAAGGATAAACCAATGGTGATGGTATCTGCGGTTTCCTCAAACAGCTCACTATTCCCTGAGTTAGGTGAGTAGCCGTTATTTTCGTCTTCAAAAGTACCTTCAGCGGCAATAGCAGCTTGTATTCCCGCATCTTTACGGCAATTGTCGTGGCCTGCATCAGTTGATGTTGCAGTAACACCATCGCAGATATCATCAAAGCTATCATAGTCGCCGCGAGGTGGTGACATCAGCTCTGTTATTGTTGGTGCTCTCATGGCTCGAGCCCAGTTAGCACGAATGGAGTAACCTTCGATTGGCTCGTAAATGAAGCCTGCTTTATAGCTTTGGATTAAGCCTGTATTTGCCCAGCTATAATCAGCGATGCGAGCAGAGATCTCGGCGTTAAGCGATTTTGCCATTGGCGCATCTTTTAATAGTGGCAGCGACAATTCGCCGAAGATTTCATTAACACTTACATCACCTTCAAATGTGGGTACGTAGTTAAATGTTACGCCACCATTTGGTACGTTAGTTGATACGCTTTGTGTGTCCTTTCTATATTCAAAACCAAATGCCGAACCAACGGGGCCGGCTGGAAGTTCAAATAAATCACCAGTAATAAAGCCAGATACGGTCACTTGGTCTATATCAGTCGTAATGGAAGGGTTAGCGCGAATATAATTCGCCGCTTCGGGCGTGATTGAACCTTCACCGAACAAATTAATTGGTACACAGCCTTCAGCCCGAGCTTGTTCGTCTTTACACTGAACCGTACCATCAACAAGGCGCTCAGCATGCAGAGCCTGCTTGACTCGCGCAACGTAAATTTCGTTGCTACGGCTCTGTTCTTGTTTGAATTTTCCGTAACCTACAGAAACATCCCACTCCCAGTCATCCCAGATGTAGCCGCGTAAGCCACCCCAAGATCTGATAGTCGTTCTTTCATTGCTATTGATGATGTTACCAACCTCGGTGAATAGCCTATCCCATTTTACGCCTTTTGAGCTTGCCTCTGCACGGATCGCTTCTGGCATATATGGATTATCATAAGGGATACGGCCCATGCAGTCTGAACCAAATTTATTACTGTTTGGGTCATAGGTCACAATCGCATCGCACTCATCCTCACTTTCTGGTGATTTAATATTCCGAGAGGTATTACGGCTGTATTGCAGCTGGAAATAAGCTTCTATACCAGAATCAAATTCGTACTCTGTTTTAACTGCTGCGGAGAGGTCTTTGTCGGGCACCTTAAGCATAGTAAATTGGTTGAAGTGGATACCATGAAGCTCTTCTTGCCAATCGTTACGTAAAGTTGTGCCGTCATACCAAAAGCCGGAGTTAGGTTTGGTACTGCTTGATTCATCAAATACACCACCGGGAATTGAGTCGCTCAAGCTAGCCCACTGTGACTTATCAATATCTCTCATGCAATGGTAAGCACTTTTTGTATCAGGATCGTAGTTGGCAGTGAGCATCACGTTACACATACGGTCGTTATCGTAATCCCAGCTGTCTTGCTGCTGAGCACGCTCTCTATCCCAGTAGCTTAGTCCCTTTTCTTCGTCGTAAGTGGCACTGACGAATAGGTAACCTTTGCCATTGTGGTAAGTCGTACCGTAGTCAGCACTTACTGTATATTCCTGAGCGCCGCCTTCGGTACTTTCACCACCTCTGACACTAAAAGTGGCACCCTCTTGGTCTTGCTGTGTAATTATATTTACGACTCCGGCTACGGCATCGGAACCATAGGCTGCTGATGCGCCACCGGTAATGATTTCTATTCTATCAACCATGCCTTTAGGAATGGTTGATAGGCTAACATAGTTGCCTGAATAGCTGTTTGATACTACTCTTCTGCCATCAATTAAAGTCAATGTTCTGCTTACGCCTAATTCGCGTAAGTCTATAGTTGAAAGTCCGGTATTTTGAACACTACCTTGTGAGTTACCGTTCCCCGTTCCTTCACTTACTTGAGGCATTTCTTCATAGAGAATTTCTGAAAGTGAACCAAAGCCTGAATCATTGAGCGATTCAGCCCCCATAGTTGCGATAGGTGTTGACACTGAAAAACTGTCGCGCTTGATACGAGATCCTGTAACGACAATCTTTTCCAATGACTGATCCTCACTTTGCAATTTAGCAACTGTATCACTTTGTTCAATCTGCTGAAGATCGATTTGTTGTTCGTTTGCAGCAGCCGTATTGCTGCAAGCGAGCGCGATAGATAGGGCGAGTAATTTAATATTATTGTTAGGTGACACGGGAGTCCCTCTTTTCTGATTGTTGTTGGTTTTTAGGGCTGACTGAGAAAGATAAATAACCTTGTTTGTTATTTATAATATTTGAGCAACAAAGAAAGCTACTCTTCACTCAGTACACTCTCACTAGAGCTGCAACTGATGCAATAAGTTAGATATCTATTCTTTGACGTTTTTAACTCTATTTAATATCTTTGTGAAAATAAGTAATAAATACAGATTGTTATGATGATTTTTGTCGTGTGTGTAATTTATATCAAGGCGTCTATCGCGTTACTTTTGTCTTTTGGTGACTATTTTAGGTATGATTTACAATGTATTTACTCTTGGTTGGAAAAATGCGTCAAGGCACAACTTATAAGTTATTAGAAGTAAACGTTGATACAATCGGCCACCTGTTATCAAGCGGTAGGCAAACTTGTTGTGTTCAGCCGAAATTTATTGAAGTGCTCACTGTATTGGCGCGTGCTTATCCAAGGGTTGTAACTCGAGAAGAGATTATTGAGCAAGTTTGGGACGGTAACTTGTTTGTTGGAGAAAAGGCCCTTACTAACGCGATTTGGCACCTTCGCAAAACCTTTAAAACACTACTTGCTATTAGTGAAGAGGAGAGAGAGGCGTCCGAGCTAGAGATAATTGAGACGATAAGAAAATCGGGATACAGATTAAAAGTAGCACCAACTTTTACAAACGCTAGGATTAATTCAGATCCACACGATATGCAACGCCCCTCCTTAAAGGCCAAAATAATGGCTGTAGTGACTATCTTACTGTTTGTATTATTTGCTTTTTTTTATTTTTTTGTCGGCCAATCAGCACTTAAACCAACGCCTCAACTTGAAGAGGTAACCGACTACCCAGGGCGGGAGCTTTTTCCTAGTGTTTCACCGAACGAACAGTTTTTGGTGTTTGCTTGGCGCAAGCTCGGTAGTCATTCGGGGCTCTATCTAAAGCATTTAGCGCAGCCAGAATTACCCATTAAAGAGTTGACCAATGGCCCCGGAAACGCTTCAGTTTCGGTGTGGAGCCGAGATAATCGCACGCTTTTTTATATCGAGAAGCGAGCAGGCCAGTGTGAGATAAAATCATTGGATGTTATCACTAAGGTGCAGTCATACATTGCAAATTGCGTTTCGGATACGACAACGACGTTGACTTATTCGGTAAGAAATAATGTGTTGGGATTTATTGCGAACAAAGACCAAACAGGTGAGGCTCGGGTTACGCTATTAAATTTGAACGATCGAACGTCAACGGAGCTCGGTTGTGAAATAGACTGTGAAGGAAGTGAACTCGAAAGTGTAGAGTTTGCACCGAATGCAGCCCAAATTGCAATCACTCGTAACTTACCTAATGGACTTGAAAATCTATACTTAAAAGATTTAGAAACAGGCAAAGAAATCAAAATACTAAATGGGCTTGATGATTTAAGGGGAATTAGTTGGCATCCTTCTGGCGATTATTTGGTTATCTCGTCTATTGAGCATGGTACACGTAGCGCATATAAAATTAGTCCTGAAGGCAAAACATTGGGCATCTTGCCTTTTGATGGGTTAAGTTATCCGAGTTTTAGCCGTTCTGGTCGATTGTATTTCCACGATTGGAATATCAAAACTTCTATTATGAAGTTAGATTTAAATGCACAGGTTGCTAGCTCCCCTTTTCCATTGTTACAGTCTCCAGTTAGTTTTCGATACCCTAATTACTCGCCTCTTTCCGAACGTATTGTCTTTGTATCTAACCAATCTGGCTTTGACGAAATCTGGACTTCCAGCTTGACTGGCGATAAACGTGAACAAATGACGACGTTGTCGTTGCAAGCCCTTCATCCTATCTGGTCGCCAGATGGTACAAAAATTATTTTTTTAACAAAGTCTCAGCAAGGAAGCCAACTTCAGCTTTTGGATGTCAATTCTAAGCAGGTTACTCAAATCGATACTGGACTTGAATATCATGGTAAGCCAAGTTGGTCTTCAGATGGAAGCGGTGTCTATGTTTCTGATGGCCGTGACTTGTATCATTTACCACTTAGTTCTGAGAGTGCTCCTGTTAAGCTCACCAAAGGCGATGTTGCTTATGAGCAAGAAGGATTGCTTTACGTGTATCGCGGCGAATTGCAAGAAATGTGGTATATGGATCTGGCAACGGGAGTAGAAACGCTATTATTTAAAAATGCACATTTGGCTTCCAGTGCGAGTTGGTCGGTGTCACACTCTGGTATTTACTACTTATATGTGTGGCGAGGGGACTTTCGCATCAGCTATTTTGACTTTGCTAGTAAAGTGCATAAAGATATCATCCGTGTGCCAGAACGCAGCTTTAGCCGTAGTCGTGGCCTTGCCTTTATTGCGGAAAAACAGTGGTTACTTTTTACAGGCTATGAAACCCCGCAAGTTGACATTAAACAAGTCGAAATGTAGTCACTGATAATAGTTTTTTGGGTGATGTACTACTATAACAAAGGGCCTTGAAGGCGCTTAACTCTTAAATGAAGGAATTAAACAATGATTGAAGTTGGACAAAAATTACCACAAGTCGAATTGAGCGAACTCACCTCTGACGGTATGGTTAATCATGACGTAACAACGTTGTTCGCTGGTAAAAAAGTGGTGCTTTTTGCGGTTCCTGGTGCGTTTACACCAACTTGTTCTGCATCTCATTTACCTGGCTTTGTTGCAAATGCAGATAAATTTGCCGAAAAAGGCATTGATATCATCGCATGTGTATCGGTAAACGATGCTTTTGTAATGAAAGCTTGGGGTGATGCGCAAAACGCAGAAGCAATTATGATGCTTGGAGATGGCGATGCAAGCTTTACCAAGGCGCTAGGACTTGAAATGGATACTGGACCTTTTGGCGGTGTGCGTTCGCAGCGTTACGCTATGGTTATTGAGGATGGTATCGTGACATCACTCAATGTAGAACAACCTAAACAATTTGAAGTAAGTAAGGCGGAAGCCCTGTTAGACGCCCTATGAACGTTTAGGGAAGCTACACCAGTTCGCTTTGGTTCGCCAAAGAGGCGTTTACCTTAGCGAATGGGTATGAAAAAGAGCGACGACTTTTCTTGTCAAAGGCTAGGGCCAAATGGGTCGCATCAAAAATATACGTTATTGTTGGAGCCGAATACTTTTCGACTCTATTTCAAAACTGTATGGAATCAATTTAGTTACAGGAGCTTGACCGGCAATGCCAGAGGCCAATATGTGATGGTAAAATCAGCACATAATTTTGATAAGTATGGTTATCTAGTAAAGCCTAGTTTTATATCGCCCCGCGAGCTTAACAAAGTCAAGCAAGTCGTTTTAGCATTTCATCATGCGTGGCTGGCTGACAATTATGACTTTTACCAGAGTCGAGCAATCAATTCTGCCTACCTTACTGCACCAAAGTACCTTGATGAACAGCAAAGGCTTACCCTTTTCCAATTCATTGCGTCAGGTTCTCTTGTATCACTAGCTTCGTCCATATTTTCGCGTGAGTTTCGATTTATGAATACTCAGCTATTTTTTAACCCCGCGAACACCACTCAACTCAATTACTGGCACCGAGATCCACAATATCATTTAACCATTGAAGAGCAAAAACAAGCATTGTTGTTAGGGCCTGAAGTTATTCACTTTCGATTGGCACTGGAAGATGAGCCCGGAATAGAATTGATCCCAGGCACTCACAAACGGTGGGACTCACCTCAAGAGTTAAACGTTAGGTTAGAGCAATCAGGACATAATAACCATGAATGTTTGCCGGGAAGTAAAGTCATTCCCTTGGTCGCAGGTGATCTCCTTGCATTTTCAGCCAATATGATACATCGCGGTATTTATGGTAAAAATCGTCTAGCATTGGATGTATTATTGTGTGAGAAACGCTCTGAACTTGCACGCTTTGTGAGAGAAGATTGTTTGCCAAGTAACATAATGCTTGCTGAACTGGATTGTTCTGATTTATTTTTTTAGTCTGTGCATATTAAATGAGAAAGAAGCTTTGCAGTGATACCAAAGCTTCTTCCCATACTACGACCTAATCTGCCTTGCCGTACAAGATAAGATTTGAATACATATCTTTGATATTGTTCCAAGTTTTGTATTTCTATACAATCCTTAGACTTTTACCCTGAGCTAACGGTAAGCGTGACGAATGCTTTGATCGCGATAAGCTTTAGAGTACTGATATCAAACTTTATATACACCAAATTCTTAGAATGGATTGCTAGATTGTTTCGAGTAATGTCCCGTGGCACAGTGTTTGGTATTTTCCCATGTGCCATCTTTGTAAAGTACCCTTGTTACACAAGCTGATGCATCATAAAACACGTCGTGATTTTGTCTGCCACTATCACGAAAGTGGCAGTATGAACCGTTCCCGCATTCCCAGTTCCCGGTAGCTGATGCACTATATGACCAAACCACATCGGCAACATCTTTATCTGCAATAAATCTAAATGCAACTGAAGGGCGGTTTGTGTTAGTCATCGCTGAGCAGAAGTCGGGCTCAAAAAACTGTTGTGTACTGGTTCCGCCAATCAAACACTCGACGTGTGCTGCTTCAGCTTGCTGTGAGTAGGTAGTGGTAGCGAGTACAAGTAGTGCACTTGAAATTATTGCTTTTTTCATTTTTATATTCCTTATATTACAAGTTGTTATTGGTTTGTGATGAGCTCTAGAACCTAGAACCTAAGTTATAAATTGCAGTTGCACATTCGTTCATACTTTTCCATGTACCATCTTTGTAAAGTACTCTTTTTACACAGGCTGTAGCGTCGCGAAAAGATGAATTATTTTCCCCATCGTCATAAAAAACACACTCTGTACGATGTGCACCACAATCCCATCTACCAGACAGTGGTGTGCTGAATTGCCATGTCACATGCTCTATGGGTTTGGATGGTTTAAATTGAAAACTTACGTAGGGTTTTGAGGACGTTACTCTTTGACTCCCGCAAAAATCAGGTTTCATTTCCTGGGGTGTACTTGTGGGGCTCACAGCGCACAGTACTTGATCTGCTAGTGCATTAGTCGAACAAATCGCTAATCCGAATAGAGTGGAAGTAAGTAATAACTGTTTTATCATTTTTCTCTCCTTGTTTTTGTTTTGTTACATTTATTTTATTTTGTGCGCAATTGTCAATTTAACTTTAATTTAATAGGTTTGGGCTGGTTGCTTTTTGTACTGGGAAACGGGATTTTAGGTTGAGAAATATCCAATTTAGAGGTGGAGATAAATGTTATTGTGCCTCTTACTTAAATAGTAAATGATTGTAAATAGTCTGCGTTTTTTCTAACGATAAATGGACGGTCTTAATAAAAGTGATTAGCTAAGATAACTAATGTTTGTCAAGCAGGTAGCTTTAGTACATTTACTATATGCAATGTGGTTATATTGAGTTTTTGCTTTAAATTTCAGTATTTTATTTTTTCTAAGGGCTCTGACTAGACAAGAGTAAATGATGGGCCTGTTGTGTAGGCCCATATTTGAATTAAGCTGACGTTAGAAGTCGCATTCGTAGGATTGGAAAAGGCTTTCCCATATCGTCAGTTGGTGAGCGTTCATATACCTTAAAGCCTTTTGCTTCATAAAAGCCTACGGCTTCTGGGTTTTGCTCATTGACATCAACAAACTGCACATTTTGTGCTTCAAGTGCAAAGCGAAGCAGCTTAGTACCGACACCTTGTCTTCTGTTCTTATCGAGTACAAATAACATTTCGATTTTTCGGTCATGCACGCCAATAAAACCGACAATCTTTGCGTCGCTATTTTTTACACAGTGTAGCGTAACGTTTGGAAACGCCTGTTCAATAATAATAGGTTTAAAATAAGCGATATCCGCGTCAGTGATAAAATCATGAGTGGCTCGCACAGAGTCTTCCCAAACGGCCAGTAATTCCTGATAATTGTTTGGTGTAACTGGACTTATCATCATTTTTCCTTTTGTCTAATAAAACTGTCCAAATGGGGTAAAGCGATAAACAAAAGGGAGACTAGCCAGTCGAACGAGCTTAACATACCCGATGCATTAAGGGTACAGCGGGCATACTCAGATAAATTACTTATATGTGGTTGTGTAGATAGTAAATCCTTAACTATTCATCTAGTTGAAAAAATGCAACTTGATCGGTAAGGAGCTTGGCTTGATTTTCCATATTTCTACCTGAACGAGATGTTGTTTCAACTAGAGTAACGTTCTGCTGAGTAATATTATCCATTTGTGCGATGGTGGTGGAAACCGCAGCGATCCCTTCAGCTTGCTCTTTCCCCGCGTTATCTATGTCTGCCACCATTTTGCTCACCTCGGCAATTGATTGCATTAGCTCATCGAAAGTCGTACCAGACTCGTATACAAGTTTGCTGCCTTGCGCCACTGCATCAACGCTATTTTTGATCAGTGCTTTGATTTCACGTGCCGCTGATGCGCTACGTTGAGCAAGGTTTCTCACCTCTCCGGCAACCACGGCAAATCCGCGTCCAGCCTCACCAGCCCGGGCTGCTTCAACGGAAGCATTGAGTGCTAAGAGGTTGGTTTGGAAAGCGATTTCGTCAATGACACTGATAATATCAGAGATTTTCGTGCTGTAAGATTCGATTCTACCTACTGCGGTAATGGCATCATCAATCGATGCTTTACCTGAGTGTGCTTTTTCTCTAACAATAGTCGCTTTCTCAGCGGCATTACTTGCGCTACTCGCATTCTTTTTAACCGTAGCGGTAAGCTCTTCCATAGTGGCGGCAGTTTCTTCTAAGCTCGCCGCTTGATTTTCAATGCGGCTATTGAGTTCTTCGTTGTTATTCGCGATTTGTTTAGCCACATCAAACACTTGCTCTGCACCATTGTTTATGGTGTTAACTAAGTCGCTTAATTTATCGAATAAGCCGTTCATTGCTTGTTGTAGCACCGAGAACTCGCCACCTATGTGGTGGGTGATCCTATGCCTTAAATCACCTTGCTCCATTGCCAAGATAGCATCTTTAATATGTTCAACCGCTTGTTTTTGTTCTGTGATATCCGTTGCATATTTAACGACTTTAAAGGGGCGACCTTGTTGATCGAGAATAGGGTTATAAGATGCTTGGATCCATACCTCTTGACCTTGTTTTGCCAGCCTCAAGTATTGTCCTGAGTCGAACTCACCTCGGTTGAGCTTTTGCCAAAATTGCTGGTATTCAGAACTAGTGGCTTGTTCGTGTGTAGCAAAAATACGGTGATGTTTACCTTTGATTTCGTCAAGTGAGTACCCCATCGTATCTAGGAATGGCTCGTTGGCCCATAAAATAGTACCATCCATTGCAAACTCAATGACGGCTTGTGATTTACGAATGGCTTGAAGCTGACCATCAAAATCAGCAGCAATGGCTTTTTGTTCGGTAATATCTGTCGCAAATTTCACGACTTTTAGCGGTTTCCCTTGCTCATCTAAAATTGGGTTGTAAGTGGCACGAATCCAAATTTCTTTGTCACCTTTCCCTCTGCGTTGAAACTCACCTGTTTCAAATTGGCCTTGTTTTAAACGCTGCCAGAATGCTTTGTATTCGCTGCCTTGCGCGTAAAAACTGTCAACGAACATGCTGTGATGTTTGCCAATGACTTCTTCTTTCTTGTAGCCCATTACAGATAAAAAGTTTTCATTTGCTTTTAAAATATTACCTTGCAAATCAAACTCGATAACGGCTTGCGAGCGATTGATGGCTTTGAGTTGCCCGGCAAAGTCGAAAGACGCCAGCTTTGCTTGAGTAATATCCGAGGCATATTTGACGATTTTGCCCAACTGGCCATTTTCGTCATAGATGGGAGTATAGGTTGCTTGAATCCACAGAGTGTTTCCTGATTTCGTTAGGCGTTTAAACTCACCGGATTGATGTTTACCTTGTCGTAAAGCGTGCCAAAAGTCTTGATATTCGCTGCTCTCAGCCTCTTCTTGTGCCACGAATAATCGATGGTGTTGACCTTGTATTTCACTTAATGTGTAACCAACCGCATTTAAAAATAGCCTGTTTGCAGTCTTTATGTTGCCGTAAGGGTCAAACTCAATAACGGCTTGAGTTTGTTTGATAGCATCAACTTGCCCTTGAAAGTCAGCGGCTTTCGATTTTTGTGCGGTGATATCTGAGGCATATTTTACGACTTTGATAGGCCTATTCTGTTCATCAAAAATTGGATTATAAGTGGCTTGGATCCATATCGTTTTACCTGATTTTGTTTGCCTTGCGAATTCACCTTCAAAAAATTCGCCATTATTTAGGCGTTGCCAAAATGCTTCATACTCCGCGCTTGCAGCGTAGTCATCGCTAACGAATAAGCTATGATGCTTACCTTGTATTTCCTCCAAGTCATAACCCATAACTGACAAAAAGTTTTCATTGGCGTCCAGTACTTTACCGTGCATGTCGAATTCGATAACCGCAAAGGACGCTGATAACGCACGTAAATTTGCACTCATGTTGGCGATAGTTGTGAGGTAATCATCGATGTCTGTCGCAATAACTAAAATTCTACCTTCTTGAGTACGCGATAGCTCCAGTAATAACTTCTTCGGCTTGTTGTCACTCGCTGTATTGAGAGAGACTTCTACCTTTACATGTGCTTGGTGCTCAAGTTGAGCGAGCCCACGCTTGAGTGTGGCTGCATCCGTTGAAGTATGACATAGAAAACTTAGAGATTTCAGCTCGTGGCTCGTCGGGTGTCCGAGTAAGCGATTGAAAGCCGAACTACCCTGAACAATATCTGTTTGATAATCCACTTCTAAGTAAGGGGTTGTAGCCTTAAAGTGTTGAAAGAGCGCAGCATCTTGTCCATTTTGCTTTTTTGCTTTTCCCAAGCCAAACATGATCATACGTAAGCCACCCATAGCGGTAAATTTAAACAGTATTAACTATAGTAAAGTTGTTTAGGTTCGCCACAAAATAGTTGCAGAACAAGTATATAATCTTGTTGCTTGAAGCAAATTATCATCACGGATAATAAGGGTATAGCCGTAACTCAAATGTCTTGGTAAAATCTTCGCCAATTTTTATAAAAACGAGCATTAAGATGGGCAGAGCATTTGAAGTCCGCAAAAACGCCATGGCAAAAACGGCGGCGGCAAAAACAAAAGTAAACTCAAAATACGGAAAAGAGATTTACGTTGTTGCTAAAAATGGCGGCGCAGATCCTGAAACGAACTTGTCATTACGTCGTTTAATCGACAAGGCAAAGAAAGATCAAGTTCCTGCACACGTTATTGATAAAGCAATCGAAAAAGCGGCAGGCGGTGCGGGCGAAGATTACACTCCTGCGCGTTACGAAGGTTACGGTCCAGGTAACAGCATGATCATCGTTGACTGTTTAACAGACAACATGAATCGTACTATCAAAGATGTTCGCTTACCGTTTACCAAAACTGGTTCAAACTTAGGTAATCCTGGCTGTGTGGCACATATGTTTGACCACTTTGCGATCTTAGGATTTGCAGGTGATGACGACGAGTCAGTTTTGGAAGCGCTAATGATGGCTGATGTTGATGTTACTGACGTAGAAGTTGAAGACGGCCAAGTTTCTGTTTTCGCACCTCACACTGAGTACTTCAAGGCGAAAACTGCATTGACAGAAGCGTTTGAGGGGATCACTTTTGAGGTCGACGAGATCACTTGGGTTCCGCAAACTCACGTAGAAATCGAAGATCCAGAAGCAATTGAGACATTCGAAAAGCTAATCAACATGCTTGAAGATGTGGATGACGTACAAAACGTTTACCACAATGCGATTGTCAAAAGATAAGCCGCTTATCGATATAGCGCATAAATAGTTAAGGCCGACATCGTTCGGCCTTTTTGTTGCCTAAGCCTTAGGTGTAATAACATTAGTTTTTATCATGGCAACAGGAAACAATAATAGTAACGTTTGCGAGCCAATATAGATGACCCAATTAACATGCCTCGCAATAGGGAAGTAACCATTCCCTTGGTTTGCGAACAGCCAAAATTGACCGATGATAGCATCCGCTAACATAGCTAGGATAAAGCCGATGGCAACTGCGTAGTTGGTTTGTTCATTGAGTTTAATGTTTTGAATAATAAGCCAAAAACCAAAAACACCAAGCAAGGTCACTATTAAGCTATAACTTGCGCTCAACAGCAGAGAGTATTGGCTTATCGTAGGTAGGTACATCATTTGATAGCTAAACAACGATAACGCCATAGACACAACAACCAACACAGTCGCGGTTGCTAATGTTAATGAGAATTCTCGCCTTAAAAACCGAATAAGCAGTCCAAATAAAAGCCCATAACCAAGGGCAAAAAACCAAATAGAGTCGATTAGGTAGTCATGCTTTATGGTTTGATCTTGGCGATGGTAAAGCTCGAAGAGATTGAAGTTGACGATATCTCCGCCAGTACATAAGAGCAGAGCAACCCAACAGAGTTTTATGTCTGTGTGTAAAGTACAGGGACTTACTGCCAGGCTTGTTTGGCGAACATGCCACCCTAATCGCAACACAAGAAGTAGTGAGGCTGAGGGCAAAATCCATTGAAATAAGGCTTGGTGACTTTGCCAAAGTAGGCTGCTGCCAAGCAAAGACGTCACTGTCGCAATACCAAGTAAAAGCAATGTGATGGGTTTATAGTGGACAGTTTGCAGTATATTATTCACGGTCATTCCTTGTTGGCAATCATTTCAATCTGTTTGGAAGCTAGTTTTGGCTACCCTGTGCAAAGTGTAATAATTCTTGACGTAATTGCCTCTTGCTGTATCAATTTACAGTACAATCATTTACAGTATTTGTCTTGCAGATCTATTACATTGCTACTTTTTATAAGGGTAACTCGTTCATGTCTAATCTTAAACTCAATATAGCGCTTTCATGCTCAGTTCTTGCATTGGCTTTTTCTGGGTTTAATGTCATTCAAACCAAATTAGCAACCTCTCCTGTAGCACCACATGCGTATCAGAGCCCTACTCAACAGCCTCACTATAATGCAACTCAATATACGCAGGACACTCAGATTTCAACTGACGAGCCTGAACAAATCGCTAAGTTAATGGCTCGGATCAATAAACTTGAAACGAGGTTACAGGCATTGTCGATGGAAAAGTCAGACTTACTCTCTGAGCAGGCGCCGGATGAGTTTGAGTCTCTAATCTTCTCGTTGATAGAAAAACGTGAACAACAAAAAATCGATGAGATGAAAGCTGAAAACCCAATTTATGGCTTTTATGAAGACTTACCCGAAGACTACGAAATGCGGATCAAGACCGATCCTGAGTACGCGAGTCAAATCAGCAACGATTTAAAGCAGAAAATTCTGAATAGCAGTTTACCAGCGGCGGAACGTTTAGCGGCGATGAGCCAGCTACAAATGAACATGTTTATGCTAAATCGCAATGAATTAGAGCAATATGATTATCAAGCGGTAGAATCTATCCTCAATATGACGCATAACATGAGTGATGAAAAGTTGAGGCTACAGGCGCTTGAGCTCGTGTCGCGCACACCTATCGTTGATGAGCGTTTGTCACAGTCGTTTGTGAAAATGTTAGAACAAGAGCCCAATGATTACGTGAAAAGCCTCGCAGCAGAAGGACTGATGTCACAGTATTTCCAGTCAGGCACGGATCCAAAACAGCAACAACGGATTGCGCAAGATTTGCTTTCTCTCTACGAAAATGCCTCGGATCCCAAGGTTAAAGCCATCCTTAAAAACTTGATGGGTGATGAACGTATGCTAGAAGAGCTAAAACGCCAGTCTAATGGCTGACGTACATGGAGTTAAAACTTGGAAAATAAGCAGTTAGATATCGAATATCAAGTAATCAAGGAACATATCAATGAGTTTCCGACCCCCATCACGTTTAAACAAGGTGCCAGATTGACCGTTGGTGAAGAGTATGAGGGCGAAGAGGGGTGGGACAATTGGTTTTTCTGCGAAACTGAGGAGCAAGTGTCTGGTTGGGTACCTGCTCAAGTGTTTCGCTTAGTCAATCCCAAACAAGGTGTTGCATTAATGGACTATACTGCTCAGGAGTTATCGGTAGTTCAAGGTGAACACTTATTGGGGCATAACCAACTCAATGGTTGGGTGTGGTGCTCAAGTAAAAAGTCAGCGCTGCAAGGTTGGGTACCGCTCCGTAATCTAATACAAATCTAGCGTGTGTTGCTTTTTAGCAACACACCTCTCTTTTCTCTGCTACTTTTTTAAAATACTTCTGTTTTTCGTCAGCTTACTGCCCACTCAGCCACTTCTATAGCAATTTTCCCAAGATGAAATTTGATTTTAATATACTGATTATTAAAG
>NZ_JAKEVK010000130.1:0-12946 GCF_022398435.1 Pseudoalteromonas sp. Isolate6
ACATTAGATATACATTTAAGTCATACTTCTATTTTAACCTTAGATTCTAATCGTTAGCGGTTGTGCAAAACGGCACAACTGCATTTATTAAGGAAAGCAGTATGACAACAACACAACTCCCCTTATTGTCCCTCGCAATTGTTGCAGCGTCTACACAATACGCTTACGCCAATGACTTTGCGGCATTAGACGAAGCCCTACCAGCACCCTACATTATCAATGGTACTGAACCTGTGTTCGATTTTGACGGTGATGGTTGCCTCCCGAGTGCTGGGATCAGTAGAACTGGCGTGCAAAATTCAGGGCTAAAGACATCGGGGCGCATCACAGGTGATTGCCGAGATAATCAATTTTTAAATACTTCTAATACTGTGCATCGCTACGCTTGTAAAACCACTGCTAGCGGCGAGTATTGTGGACATTTCTATGCACTTTACTTTAAAAAAGACCAAGTGTTTGATTATTTTGGTGGTGGTCATCGACATGACTGGGAATATGCGGCGGTATGGACTCGAGATGGCATAGTTACACACGGTAGCTATAGCGCACATGGTGACTTATTCACTAAACCCGCCAATGAGCTACCATTCGAGAACGGTCATTTAAAAATTGTCTATCATAAAGATGGTATTTTGACCCATGCACTACGCTTCGCCAAATCAAACGAAATCGCTGAAAATAACTATCATCGCTTTGTTACTCCCACAATCATTAGTTGGAATAAAATGACTGGGGATGGAATTTCCAACTCCGAATTACGAGAAAAGCTAAATCAGTATGATTATGGCTCTGCCACCCTGCCCGTAAAAGATAATCGTTTCCTCAATAACCTCAATCGCTTTAAACCAGGTGAATATCCAACTTACGCGCAAAGTGATGTAGATAACGCTCAATGATCATTACGAGCAACTTGCTTCGCTGACTGGTGAACTAATTCAGTGCGTTAGCCAACATCTTGCTGTTGCCTGCGCATTTTTGCTCGCTCTAGTTTATATTGTGCAAAGAAGATACTATCCATTTCACTCGTTTGCGGATCGATAAAATAGGCGATATCGCTTCGGTGTGGTTCAGGTGAAAAGTGCTTGCCATCTTCCCAATAAAGCACAGCATGTTTAACTAACTCACCAAGGTAGGTGTGATCCCATGCATAATGGCTAAAGCCATAGTGTTCCCCCAAATTAGGTGAATATTCTTTTTCAATATATTTCGCCTGCCCGGTATTTTTGTAATCCGCAAATTGTTTAGCATCTTGCTCCGCCGATTGTGGATCAGTGAAATAGGCAATATCACACCTAGGTGGTAAGGCTTGAGGTAATCCAAACTTATCCGTAACACCACTGCACTTTACGACTATCCATTGCACAAAATGCGCTCCGATAATATGGTCCCATTTTAACGCAACGTACATATAACCTCCTTTTGAACATCATTTATCAATTATTGCTAAGAACTGATCATACTCGGCTAAGTTTAGCCACTTCTATTGATCTTACTAGTACAAGTTCATTTGCCTTTAATTCAGATCAAAAAGTTTTTCAAACTACAAAAAAGCGTTACAAGGTATTACAAAAGTACGTTTTATCGCTGATTTTTGCTAATTTATCGCGAACTTTGGTAAACGTGAAATTCATCTTACTGGCACTTTTTTTACATCACACTACAATGCAGAAAAAGCAAGATTGGAAATATACTAAATGAACGTGACACGCAGTTCGCTAAAAAATCCAGCGAGTGTAATTGTCATCTTGGTGTTGATTATTTTATTTGGGCTGTTAAGTATATTTAAACTGCCCATACAGTTGACACCAGATATTGAGCAACCACAGATCACGATTTTCTCGGGATGGCGCCAAGCAGCACCAGAAGAAATAGAATCGGTGATCATCGAACCGCTAGAAAATGCGGTAAAAAACACACCCGGTGCACTTGAGGTTAATACTAACATCAATCGTGGTAATGGCTCTATTACACTAACATTTGCGGTGGGTGCAAATATGCAACAAGCGATGTTAGATGTGCTAACAAGCTTAAATCAGGCCCCACCGTTGCCACTTGATGCGCTAGACCCAGTCGTTTTCGCCGGCGGTAATAACGGTGAAGCAGCAGCCACTTTGCTGGTCACGCCCAAAGACTATCAGTCAAATAGTCTTGATTTTGATATGGCGCAGTTTCAAAAGCAAATCGACGAGTTTATTGAACCAAGACTTGCACGTATTCCTGGCGTAGCACGCGTTGATCTTGCGAGTGAGCGGCCAAAAGAGCTGCGTATTACTTTCGACCCACACAAAGCCGCCGCGCTTGGTATTAGTTTAGATCAAATCAGTAATGTACTTGCGAGCTCTCGCGATACCTCTGGAGGTCTCGCCAACGTTGGACGTCGCCAATATACCGTGCGATTCACCGGCCAATACGACCTTTCCAGTATGGCCCAAATGCGTGTCGGCTATTCTGGGGACAGGCCTATCTACTTAGGTGATATTGCAAGTGTTGAGCGCACCTTCTCAGACCGTTTGGGCATGAGTGGCCGCAATGGTAAACCGGCCTATTATATTCGGATCTCGCGGGCCAACGAAGCAAATACCGTTGCCTTGCTTGATGAGATCAACCTTGCAATTGATGAACTAAACCAAGGGCCGCTGGCTGAGAATGGCTTGTCGATTGAACTCAGTTTTGATGCCTCTGTCCACATTCGTAATGCACTTTCTTTAGTAAAAAGTAATTTAGGCCTTGGGGTACTCTTATCTTGTTTAATTCTGTGGCTATTTTTTAGAGGCTTAAAAGCAACCTTGGTGATTGCAGCTACAATCCCAGTTTCATTGATGGTCGCCTTTTTAGCACTTAATATCTTTGACCGTAGTCTTAATGTGATCTCGCTGGCGGGGTTAGCATTTGCAGTGGGCCTTGTACTAGACGCCGCAATCATAGTCCAAGAGAATATCTCACGCTTAAGAGCAGAAGGATTCGATAACAAAAAAGCCGCCTTAAAAGGAGCAGCACAAGTGACCGGAGCATTATTTGCTTCGACAACCACCAGCGTCGCCATCTTTTTACCTATTCTCTTTATGGCAGGTATTGAGGGGCAACTATTCTCCGATTTAGCACTGACACTTTCGATTGCCGTTATTGCGTCAATGTTGTGTGCTATTACCCTTATTCCACTGGCAAACCATTTGTGGCCAGACTCTGAACTAAAGCCAGATCCTTATCATAAATACTGGCAAAAGCTCACCAATTTCATCATGAAGTTGACCAATAATAGAGTAAAGCAACTTACTTGGATTGCCGTATTATTGGGTGGCTCGGTGGTTACAACCATGACCATGCTGCCAAAAACTGACTTTATGCCAAGAGCCCCCACCGATGGCTTTTTCTTTAGCCTAGTGACACCACCTGGAGGCAACGTACAGTTTATGGAAGAAGAATTGCTGCTGCGTGTTAAAAAGCGCTTAATGCCCTATTATCAAGGCGAAAAAGAACCTGGTATTAAAGACTTTAATTTCTATGCGTTTGGTTCTAATGCAGGGGGTTTTATCTACTCAGCCGACCCTCAACGTGTGGAAGAGTTGATGAAAGTGGCCAAAGAAGAAATCTTCGTTGACCTTCCCGATACTCAAGTGTTTTTCTTTCGCGGCTCCATGATCCAAGTCGCCAACGGTGGCGATGGTCGCGATATCAATATTGACCTTACAGGTCCCAATATGGACGACTTAATCTCAGGTGCGCAAGTGGCTTTGCAAGCAGTACAAACCGCGCTTCCAGAGGCAACTGCCAGACCTCAGCCGCGATTGGATATGGCAGAGCCAGAGCTTAGATTAACGCCTAACGATCGCAGGATCACCCAAGCGGGATTAACCCGTCGAGATGTGTCTCAAGCGGTACAAGCTTATACCGGTGGATTATTCGTCAATGAGTATTTTGATGGTAACGAGCGTATGAACGTTATTCTTCGTGGTATCCCTTGGCAAAGCCCTGAGGAACTAAAAGCCTTGCCTATCGTAACGCCTCAGTCAGGAATTCAAACTCTCGGCGAGTTGGCAAATATAGAACGTACGGTTGGCCCAACGCAACTGCGACGTGTCAACGGCCGTCGCACGGTCAGCATTGTTGTCACACCTCCAGCTGATATGAGCCTGCAGCAAGTGCAAACCATCTTGAGTGAACAGGTAATGCCAAAAGTGCGCGCAAGCCTGCCGGCCAGTGCCGGTGCTATTTTGGCGGGGAATGCGCAAAAGATGAATTCCGCAATGGAAGAAATGGCACTGAATTTTGTCCTTGCGTTGTTCATTTTGTTTTTGTTGATGACCGCGCTATTTAAGTCCGCCAAAGACAGCGCCTTGGTATTGTTAGTGATGCCACTGGCTATCGCAGGTGGCGTGCTGGCTCTGTATATCTTAAACCTCTTTACCTTTCAGTCCTTGGATTTACTGACCATGATAGGTTTTATTATCTTGCTTGGGCTGGTCGTTAACAATGCCATTCTACTGGTGGATCAGACTCGTGTAGCGATGGCATCGGGTATGAGCCGTGAAGCGTCGGTCAGACAAGCAGTGTTACTAAGAGCAAGACCCGTTTACTTGAGCACCTTGACCAGTCTGTTTGGCATGCTGCCACTAATGCTCATGCCCGGCGTCGGCTCAGAAATCTACCGTGGCCTTGCTACCGTCATCGTCGGTGGCATGGCTATCAGTGCATTATTTACCTTAGTGTTGATGCCAAGTTTATTGCAACTTGGGCGGCAAACTCCGCCATCCGAAACAAACAAATCAACGGCCAAAGCCCCGCTCAGCCTAGTTGCCAATCAGTGAGTAGTGAGAACAGAATGAAAAACCCAATAAAACAGACACTTCAGGCCCTAGCACTGTGTGCTGGGATCGTTGCGCCACAAGTCGTCGCCGTGGTGCCAGTCACCGTCGCTGAAGTGACAAAAGCCCCTCTCACGAGCGAAATTGAAGTCAGTGGCACACTTTATGGGAAAGACGATGTGACGCTGACCGCAGGAGTTAGTGGCCGTTTGTTGTACGTAGCAGAACCCGGTACCAGTGTCGCGAAAGACGAAATCTTAGTGCGGATGGACACACTCCCACTGGAACTCGATAAGGCCCGCCAAGCCGAATTATTAAATCGAGCCAAGATCAATTTACGCTTATATCAACAAGAATTGACTCGATTAAAAAAGCTCGCAAAAACCAGCAGTGCGGCAGAGAGCCAAGTCGATGAAATGCAAAATAAACATGACCTAGCGCTGTCAGATATCGCCTTAGCAGAAGTCGAACTTAAGGTTATTGACGATAAGTTGTCCCGCGCAACGGTCCGTGCACCATTTGATGGCGTTATCAGTGAACGTTTTAAGCGCGCGGGTCGGGAAATAAACCGTGCCGATGAACTGCTCACCATATTAGATATCCATCATCTTGAAGTTCGCTTATATGTGCCAGTTAAGTACTTGAAGTTTTTGCAAAAAGGCATAGCGCTGCCAATACGTTCTGGCGACTTATCTCAGCCAGATAATACGTCAGCAAAAGTCACAGCAGTGATCCCCTCAACCGATCCGCGCTCACAAACCGTTGAAGTGCGTGCAGCACTGGCAGCAGATCAAACCCATACGTGGGCAATTGGCCAATTAGTTGATGTCACAGTGCCGCTCACTAGCAAACAAGCCGTATTGCTGGTTGACCGAGACGCCTTGATATTACGTAAGCAAGGCACCCATATCGTCAAAATAGACGAGCAAAATAAAGCCGAACAAATTCCTGTCACCGTCGGCAATGGCAAAGGCCAATGGGTTGAAATTACTCCCCGCACCAGCGATATCTTACATGCCGGTGATAGAGTCGCGGTTCGCGGCGCAGAGCGTCTACAAACAGGACAAGACGTTGAGGTGACAAACCCTTAATCGCACCAGTTACTAGCCCAATGAGCTCACTCATGGACGAGCGGCTCATTTTTCTTTTCTACCCCCCACGATATTCTCCCTTTTTGATCTATCGTAAAACCAGTTAAACTAGCGCTATCTAAGAGTTAGGGGGTGTTATGAAACGAACCAAATTAGTGAATCAATTAACGGAATTACTAAAGCCATTTCAAATTAACGATTACTGTCCAAATGGTCTGCAAGTAGAAGGAACTGACGAAATCCAAAAAATCGTCACGGGTGTTACCGCCAGCCAAGCTTTAATTGATGCCGCTATTGAACGTGGTGCAGATGCCATTTTGGTTCATCACGGCTATTTTTGGAAAGGGGAAGATCAATGTGTCACTGGCATGAAAAAGCGCCGCCTACAAGCCCTGCTTGCCAATGACATCAACTTAATCGCTTACCACCTCCCACTAGATGTTCATCCTGAACTCGGGAATAATGCACAGCTCGGTAAGTTACTTGGGCTTGAATTTGAAAGACCGCTTGAACCTTGGAATAAAAATAGCGTAGCGGTAAAAGGAAAATTAACGACGCCAATGACAGCTGTTGATTTTGCCGCTTTAGTTGAAGAGAAGCTCGGTAGAAAGCCGCTCTTAAATGTTGCAGGCGATCATCCAATTAGCACTATTGCTTGGTGTACAGGTGGTGGGCAAAGCTTTATCGATCTCGCAGCAAGCCAAGGCATTGATGCCTACTTAACGGGTGAAGCATCAGAGCAAACCATTCATTCATCTAACGAGCAACAGATCCACTTTATTGCGGCGGGACATCATGCCACAGAGCGATACGGCGCGAAGGCACTTGGCGAATATTTGGCTGCACTATATGGTTTGGATGTTGAATTTATTGATATCGACAACCCGGTTTAATACCACTTTGCTTAACTAAGTGATCTCGCATATGGCTAGAAAAAAGCAGCAGCAAAAACCGGCACCGACAGATAGAAACTTTGCTGAACTAACGCACAAGTTTAAAAACAATATCTATGGCACCAATAAAGGTAAAATCAGAGAAGCGGTGCTCAAGCGTGACTTAAGCACACAAGTTGACTGGCTAACGCAATCAAGTGGCAAACGCATATTAGATGTTGGCGGCGGACAAGGGCAATTGGCGCTCTTTCTAGCTTCGCTTGGCCACCATGTCACCGTGATTGATATTTCAGAAGAGATGCTCGAACTTGCCAAAACGCGCGCGGATGAAGCCGGACTGAGTGACCAACTTCATTTTATCCACGCGCCTCTGCAAGCACTCGATACGCTGAACTTAGGACAATTCGACTTAGTATTGTGCCATGCGGTGCTTGAATGGTTGGTTGAGCAACAAAGTGCACTTATGCTGCTAAAGGCGCAGCTAAGCAAAACTGGCTTGCTTTCGCTAATGTATTTCAACCATGAGGCGCATCTGATGGCCAATATGGTGTACGGTAACTTCGACTATGTGCAAAAAGATCTTAAGGTAAAACAAAAAGTAGGTCTCAGCCCCAATAAGCCAATTAGCCAAACTGATATGGCAACTTGGCTTGATGAGGCAAAGCTCAACGTTATTCAAAAAACCGGTGTTCGCTGTTTTCATGACTACTTAAGGGAGTTAAATAAGGCGGATGAAGGTTTTGATGCTTTGCTCGCTTTAGAGCTTAAATACAATCGTCAAGAGCCTTATGCGTCTCTAGGTCGCTATACCCACTTGATGTTAAAAAAAGCGTAAGTACAGCACTGCTTACGCTTCTTCCGCTCTTAGGGTTAACACTTCAACACCGTCGTCTGTGACCAGCACCGTATGCTCCCACTGCGCCGATAGCTTTTTATCTCGAGTTACCACAGTCCAGCCATCTTTTTTGGTTTTAATTTTTGCGCTTCCCTGATTGATCATCGGCTCAATGGTAAAGGTCATCCCCGGCTTTAGCGTCATCCCGGTATTTGCTTTGCCATAGTGCAATACATTTGGCGCTTCATGCATTTCTCTACCGATCCCATGACCACAATACTCGCGTACCACAGTGTAACCGGCTTTCTCAGCCACTTGCTGTACAGCCGCACCGATGTCCCCAAGCTTTGCTCCTGGTTTGACCATTTTTATTCCAGCCCACATCGCTTGGTAAGTCGTTGCCACTAATTTTTTGGCCGGGAGTAATGCTTCAGGCATTACGTACATTTTGCTGGAGTCGCTGATAAAGCCATTTTTCTCAAGCGTAATGTCGATGTTTACAATATCAGAAGACTTCAAGATTTGTGATCTACTCGGCACACCATGGCACACAACCTCGTTTACAGAGCTATTAAGGACGAACTGATAACCATACTGACCAAGGCTGGCTGGACGCGCTTTAAGCTCATCAACAATAAAGTTGTGCACTTTGTCATTAATCTCTAGCGTAGAAATTCCGGGTTCAATCCAACTATCAATGTAGCCAAACACCTGCGTAAGCAATCGCCCACTTTCGCGCATCAATTGGATCTCATCAGCGGTTTTGAAGGTAACCTCTTGCATCTCAATTTCCTTTTGGCTGTTGTAACTTTACTCGTGACATCTCTGCCGCAATGATCTCTGTAAACGTAAGCGTTGGATTACGCTCAGCAAGTCGCCCAATTTTAATCCAGAACTCAGCCTGTGAATTGATTGAACGCGACATCACTGTGCTCGCTTCACGGATCTCATCGTGTAGTTCATCTGAAATTTTTACGATACCCACTTATATAAACCATATACATATCATATATACTTTATATAATAACGAAGTTGCGGAACAATGCAAAATCTAATGCCAATTCGCTTATTATTTTGAAGCAAAAAATTTGAGGCAAAAAAATACACCGCTTCGGCGGTGCATTCCGTATTTCAAGCTTAGGTTGACTCACTAAAAGCTATAGCGCATCCCTAATTGCCAATTGAACGGTTCGCCGTGCATTACGTAGCCGTCCCAAGATGAAATACTGTTGTAGTAACTTTCATCCAGTAGATTGTTGAAGTTAAGCGACACACTAAGCTGTTCACTCACTTCATATCTTGCCATTAAATTAAGTAACGCACCGGAAGATTGTGTGATCTTATACGCCTCACTACCGCCGCCCGGCAATGGCCTTTGTGGTATTGCATAAAAGCTACCTTGCCAATTAATTCCAAGCCCCGCAGTAAAGCCGTCAACAAACTCGCTAAAGTCATAGGTGGTATACAGGTTGATCAGCTCTTTGGGCTGATCCGTTAACAGCTCTTTGCCATCTTTTGATTCAGTTTTGTGTTTTGATAGCCCTAAGCTGATATTCCACTGCTCATTGATAGAGCCCGTAAATTCAACTTCAAAGCCTTCTGTCGTATCGCCTTCACCGCGCTGAATATATGGCCTATTGCCCTGCGGAGTGAGATAGCTGTCTGGGTAATTTGGATCGGCAATTGCAAGTCCATTTTCAACATTGCGATACACCGCCGCCGTAAAGTTCAAGGTGTCATCAAGTAGCTCACCTTTTACCCCTAGCTCGTAGCTTTCGCCTGTGCTTGGGTCAAGCATTTTATCATTGATATCAAAATAGGCCTGTGGCTGGAATGCTTCTGTGTAGCTTGCGTAAACACTATATTGTTCATTAATATCAACCACGAGCCCGGCATAAGGCGTAACTTCTGTATCCACCTTTTCATGATAGCGGTTACGAAGAAAATTACCGTTGTTAGGATCATAAAGGTCAATATCGTACTCCCAATTGGTGATCCTAGCACCAACAATAAGCTTAACATCATCATGCGGGTTAACGCGCACGGCCACAAATCCACCATTAGAGTCTGTTACCGTCAAACTATCACGGCCTAAATCTTTAAATGGATAGCGCGGCACGTCACCTGTCCAATCATGAAAATTTAACCCTTCCAATGAAATCGTGGTTTGGTCTGCTTCATTACCAAATGACGTACGCTCTCGCTTGAATTGGTTGTAGCTGAAAATAACATCGTGCGTACGACCAAATAGCTCTACTGGGCCTTGGAGTGACAAGTCTATTGTCTTTTGTTCATCTTCGGAGCTACTTATTACAGCACTGTAACCGAATCCATTATCGCTGCTGCCATCTGGGTTGATAGGCCCATCAGGATAGACGAAAAACAGCTGCCCACCTTGCATCTCAATAGTATTGTAAGTCGCGATGGCATGAAGTTGCCAATCGTTTTCAAACGCGTGATCAAGTCCTACAAAGTAGGTGTATTCTTCGGTTGGCCAGCTACTCCATTTTGCCGTCATCCCGGTGTCACCACGGCGTCCCTGATAGCGACTACCATCAGCGTAAAAGTAAGGTTGAGAGTGGCTATTTATCGCCCCTTTCGAAGCGGTATCAGCATATTCTACACCGAGTCGTAATAAGGTGTAATCGGTCAGATCTGCCTCAATAGTAGAATATATGGACGTCTTCTCTTGGCTATAACGCTCAATGTAAGAATCTCTTTCATAATGTGCAGCAACAAAGCGGCCACGAATACTGCCTTCTTGGTTTAACCCACTCGCCACATCCACCTCTGCTCGGTAATTATCCCAACTACCAGCCGAAACCGCCACGCTGCCCTTAAACTCATCGCTTGTTGCACGTTTTCTTACTAAGTTTACGGTGGCGGTTGGGTCACCAACGCCAGTTAATAAACCATTTGCACCACGTACAATCTCCACGCGCTCATAAGCAACCGCATCCCCGTTTACATTCGGTCTTCGGCCACCAGGAAACTGTTGCACACCGTCGATTTGGATTAAATTGACATCACCGCCACGTACAGAAAAACGTGTCCTATCAAGACTGGCTCCCCGCTTTGCATAAAAGCCAGTTGCATGTTCCAAGATCTCATCAATGTTAACCGTTTGCCAATCTTGCATCATTTGATTTGTGATAACGGTCACCGCTTGAGGCGTTTCACGCTGTGATAAAATCATTTTTAATGCCGCTTTGTTTGCAGATTCAGTGTAATTTTTTACACTCGTACCTGTCACATAAATATGTTCTAGTTCCTGAGCCCTACCGTCACCCGCAGCATCAGCTGCTAGCGCATCATCGGCAACTTCAGCAGCATGTGCATTGCCATATAATGAAAACAGCACAAAAGTGGCGCAAAGAGAGAGTGTTAAAGAATGGTTTAGTGTACGTGGAGATGAAGATCGCATCGTTTTTCCCTAAATTAACTTCATTACGAAAACGATAGTAATTATCATTTATATTAATATTTGTTTCAAGTCCCTATTTTAGTTATGTGGAGTTATTTTAAGCACAATAAAAATGTGGCAGCGACCAACCTCTGTTAAACTTTGCCGTCTCCCTTTTGTTTTTTTTACTCTCTGCTATTGACTCAAAAAAGTAGGGGGTCCCCTACTTTTTCACCACAGGTAGAGACTCTGCCAACCACTTATTCATATCACCTTCTAGGTGTTTTAAGGTGTAGCCTTTTGGCGCTAGTGCCTCAATAAAGATGCCAGCCCTACGTCCAGATCGGCAATACACAACGAGTGGTGTATTTGTCAGTTTAGCTAGCTCTTCCTGATGTGTCTCAATCTCATTAAAAGGAATGTTTATTGCCCCTTTGATATGTCCTGCGGCAAATTCTTCAGGGCTTCGCACGTCCACTATGGTGTAAGCGTCTGCAGACATTTGGTTTATCATCAGCGCTTGCTGTGTGATCGTTTCCGGTTGTGCATAGCAAACACTGCTAACAAACCACATAAAGCCAATAATCAATTTTCTCATTTTTTAGTCTCCTTTTTGTATAATCCATCAAATACCATTTGCCACTTGTCGGCGCCTTGCTTACTCTGCCAAACCTGACGTACGGTACCATCTGGATTCGCAGTCCATGTTATCTTATCCGTCACCTTAATACCTGCTGCATTTATTCTATCCCCTTGTAATACCATTTTCCCTTCACGAAACTCACCATCTAACTGTAACAACAACCCACTATTATCCACCCAAGTTTGATGCCAACGATGAGTGGATACATCATAAATATTTATACTCTCACCACGATACCCAAGCTCAGTGGTATAATTCTCTTTAATGACACAACCATCATACTCTCGGGTAATGCGATTACGTCCATACTCAATGCCTCCTACGCTCGTTACCGACCAATCTCCAAGCCAAAAATCAAACTGCCTAAATCCTTGATCTTCACATTTAGCTAAGCTACTGCAGCTAAAAAACAAAATACTAATAACCAGCCATATCTTCATTTCACTAACTCCTTATACCTGACTTTGTTAGCTTAGCGGGGATTAACCAAACAGCTAAAGAAATCGGGAAATACTCCGATACAGTTAGCAATAGAGATAACAAGGATAACGTTATGGAAATTCAAATGAAGCCACATCACTTTGCCGGCGCACAAGACGCAAGTAGAGAAACACCTACTGCCACGAGTAATTCCACAGAAGAAACGGAAGAAAAACCTACAAATGAAGCCATATTGACGGAGTTTATGGACAAAAAGGCAAAGAAATACAAAGACAACAACCCAAATTTTAAGCAACAATATGAAGCGCTAGAAGAGTCAGAAGCCCTATTAAAGGATCAGGTAGAGCATTTACAGCAGCTTATTTCCGAATTGATGAAAGCGCCTTTACAACGAACAATGAAAATATCCGATGAGAGTAATATCGACACTCCTTCACAGCACGACGCCACGCTCAGATACGAGCATACCGGTGCCAAACAATATCGCGACAAAGAGACTGAAAAACAAATCGAGATCTTAACCCGTCAACTTGATGAGCTAAAAGCACAATATGCAGATGTAAAACAACAGATGATCCAGATGGTACGAGACGAAATGACCAGACAGCGCGATAAAAGATACGAAACCTAATATCAGTTGTTCATCACTTTTAACTTTTGTTCATTTAAGTATGGCTGTAGTCGCGGCAGGCAGTTTTTTACTGAATCGCTCCCCCTGCGTGGTTACTACACCAATTTTCACAATTAAAATTGCCGCTGAATTTTTATTCACAAAAATTCAGCCACCATTTTATCCACTAAAAATAAGTTATATAAAAATCATACGGTTAAGAAAAGC